>CANHJR010000182.1 GCA_947461165.1 Saprospirales bacterium
AAGAAACTCATGAGGTCTGTGCATAACTTCACACCTTTGTCCTCAAAGAACTGATCGTCGTCTTTCACGATATTATCAAATTGAATATCATAACTCAAACCACTACATCCACCTCCTTTAACCGAAATTCTTACAAAATAATCATCGCTCTTCCCTTCTTCTTTGAGAATTTCTTTGACTCGATTGCTTGCCAATTCGGAAATAAGTATCATTTCTATTATTTAGATATTTTGTCAAAAACATAGCCACCCTTCTCTGCTCCCCAGACATACTTACCATCCTTGTCATAACCTCTATCCCAACTGAGCAGCTGAGCTGGAGTCATCGTCACCTCGGTCGTAGCATAGGCAGCACCTCGCAGTGTGCTCGGACAATTTGACCCCTTGGTTCCTCCTTTGAAACCATCCTTGTGAGGAATGAGATAAACTTCACAACCATCTTTTTGCTCTATTTTATCATAGGTCAATTTAGCTAGGATCGTTTTATCTTTATGAGCACCAGCATAGTTCAATGGGTCTTTGAAGGTATAAATGACAGATATCATCGTATCTCCTACCCCTGGAACTATTTTATATACCCTCTGACGATAGGGCTTGTCAAGATATTTCGGAGCCATCGCCTGCTCTACATAAAAATATCGCGCATCGCTGCGTTCAGACCAGATTGGATAAATGGCTAAGGCAATATGAAAATAAGAAGTATCCTTTTTGGACTGTGCTTCCGAACTATAGGTGCCTTGTAGCATTTCACAAAACTTGGCAGCATGCAATGTAGAACCTCCAGATTTTGAAATAGTAGAGCTAGAGCCACAACCCATAAAGACAAAAACAGTAATAAGGCCTCCGACGATAAGCCTCATAATATCGATTGAATTATTTTATGAACTGAAAACGCATCTGCTTCTGCCTGATAGTTTCTAAATATCCTATGATTTAAAACAGGAAAGGCGATTTCTTGAACATCTTCAATATCCGGAGAGTATTTTCCCTTGGTGATAGCGACGCATTTGGCAGCCAGAATCAAATATTGCGATGCACGCGGTCCAGCACCCCAAGAGATATATTTTTTTGCGATTTCCGAGCTCATTTCTGATTGAGGCCTCGTTCTAGCGACTAGTTTGACCGCATATTCATAGACATTGTCCGTCACAGGGATTTTGCGAACCAAGGATTGAATATCTAAAATTTCTTGACCAGTCAAGACCTGATTGAGAGCTATAGATGTTTCTGTAGTCGTTTGTTTGATGATATCTATTTCCTCAGCAATACTGGGATAATCAAGATGTATGCTAAACATAAATCGATCCAACTGAGCCTCTGGAAGTGGATAGGTTCCCTCTTGTTCTATTGGATTCTGAGTCGCCATCACAAAAAATGGTTGTGGTAGCTTCTTGGTGTCTCCAGAGACCGTAACTACTCGCTCCTGCATCGCCTCAAGTAGAGAAGACTGAGTTTTGGGTGGAGTACGATTGATTTCATCTGCCAAAATCATATTTGCAAATAATGGACCTTCTCTGAAAACGAATTCCTTGTTAGAATCCAAAATCTCAGTGCCAAGAATGTCCGAAGGCATTAAATCTGGTGTAAATTGAATACGTTTAAATGATGAATCAAGAGCCTGTGAAATCGTTTGAACCAGTTTGGTTTTGGCCAATCCAGGTACACCAATAAGAAGACAATGACCACCACAGAAAAGCGAAAGTAGCGTTTGATGAACAACCTCATTTTGCCCCACAATGTTGCGTCCTATTTCCTTTTTCAAGGCTAAGAACTTCTCTGAAAACCGATCGACAGCTTGAACGTCATTCATTGTTACTTTGAATTATCTCTTTTAAAAACTTGTAAATTGGTGCACTTATCATATGATTTATCCACCTTTACGAAAACGTAATTTCTATAAAACTTTAACCAATTCGTCATGGCTTTATCTTTCAAGGTTTCTGTTACGATTTCTTTGATCTTAAAATAATCTGTTTCAAGACTAGCTCTATGCGGCGGTGTTTCCGATACCAATTTGACAATTCGATAACCGAGTTTTCGATCGCCTTCAGAGATATAGGATTGTGGCTCGGTCACATCTCCTACCTTCATATTACTGACAAGTGGCGCTAAGGTCGGTTCAATACTTCCAATTTCAAAGAATGTCGATCTTGATTTTCTATTGACTAGCAGGCCACCATTGGACTTATAAGCCAGATCCGTAGAATAAATCTCTACAGCCTTTTCGAAGCTCATTTTCTTTTCCAAAATCATCGTTCGAATTGAATCGGCTAGTTTTTCTGTAGCCTTAAGCGCATCATTATCCGGTTTTGTGGATAATAGAATATGCCTTACTTTGACCTTATCGTTTCGTTTTTCCATGACTTCGATGATGTGAAGTCCAAACTTCGTTTCAATCAGGTCTGAAACTTTTCCGACGGGAAGGGTAAAGGCCGCTTGTTCAAATTCTGGAACCATTTCCCCATGTCTTATAAACCCTAATTCGCCATTGTTGGATGCAGAACCAAAGTCATCCGAATACAATAATGCTTGCGTAGAAAACATGGATTCCTTATTGATGATATCTTGTCTTATTTTCTCGGCCTTAGCTCTTGTAATACGTTTGGCTTCTCTTGAGATTTTTGGGATGAAGACAATTTGAGCTATCTGAACTTCGGAGTTATAATACTTGATACTATCCTTTGGCAATTTGGAGAAATACTCTGTCACATCTTTTGGTGAAGGTGACATGCCTGCTAGCAACTTGTTTTTAGCTCGCTCTGCTAGCATTTTTTGTCGCAATTCATCTCGGAACATAGACTTAATTTCAATCATAGTCTTATCATAATACTTCTCCATTTTTTCTTGGCCTCCAAAGACATTCATAAAATAAGCCAATCGATTGTCCAACTCGGCGTCTACTTCTTCCTCATTGATAGGAATACTGTCTTTGACAGCCTTGCTAAATAGTAGCTTATCTATGATTAATTTCTCCAGGAAAACACAATCACTATTGTTGGAATCTGATGAGTTGTTTCTAAGGAAATTAAGGTCAGATTCCATAATCATCTGATCATTGACAAAGGTAATGATCTTGTCCAAAGAGCCTTCTTTCTGACCAAAACTATTGAACGTTAGAAAAGAAAAAAGAAAGAGGAAGGTATATTTCACTAAGGTAAATTTAAATGTTCGAAAGTTAGTCCTTGATAATTTTGTTCAATTCTACTTGGTTGATACTGGAAGAATACTTCTTTCGCAACGATTCATGATATTGCTGTTCGAGACGCGTCTGATATAGGTTTTGAATACGACCTCGGATATCAGCAAATGGCTTGATCATAGGCTCAATGACTTTGACAATCTGGCCAATAGCATTTGTCTTCTCATCTTCAAAATATGTTTGAAATGTCGCTCCCACCTTCCAGTCCTGCTTATCTAGGTCTGCGAGTTCACTTTTTTCATATGTGATGACATTATAGATGATTTCTAAAGAATCCTTTGTTTTCTTCAATGAAGCAAAAGCGTCTTTCAAGCTTTTTTTGGTCTTCGCCATTGCCTGCACTTTATCTGACATTTCTTTGGAGCGAGCCTTAACTAGATAGACCTCTACTCGCTGACCATATTTGAAATCGTTTTTGACCTCTTCGTATAGTTTCTTAGCACCAATGGTATCCAATACTGCTTTTTTCCATAT
>CANHJR010000183.1 GCA_947461165.1 Saprospirales bacterium
GAACATCTTTGATCAATGCAATGCCTTGAGCACCAGTTCCTAGCTTCAAGTGAGTAGGCCATTTTTTGTCTTTCGGGTCTTCTTTTACAAGAACCCGATAAAGACCGTTTGCGCTGATATTGCCTTCATAGGCTACAATCGTCCCACCAAATGTGCCGTAACTACCTTCTGGCCATCCACTGAATACGATTGCAGGAAAACCATCAAACATAAATCTTACCTTCTGCCCTAGAGATATCAATTGTAAATCGACAGGGCGAACAAACATTTCCACGGCATAATTGATCTTGTCAGGAACAATCATCATAAGGCGTTCACCCTCTTTGAGCATTTCTCCGATACCAGACTTTTTTGATTGAATAATCTGTCCATTTTGTGGGGCCGTTATGATATACATTCCATTCCGAATGGTATAGCTACTCACTTGATTTTCTAGTTTTGCTATTTCTGCCTGCCCAGATGATATTTGACTTGCACTTTGATATCGATCCCCTTCAGCTTTGCTTATTTTTTCTGTGTAGTCTTGGGTGGCACTGTTTTGCTCTAATCGAACATTTACAATTTCTTGCTGTGTCTGTAGAATTTTGTTCTCAATCGTGATCTTCTTCGCTTGACTATTTTGATATAAAAGATTTCGCTGTTGCAATTGCGTTTGTGATACGAGACCTTCCTCAAACATTTTTTGTTGACGCTCATATTGATCCTTAGATAGTCTCAAATCATTTTCTGCGGCTACTAATTCTGCTTTCTCGCCTTTCAGTTTGTTTTCGAGCTGAGCTGCTTTGTTCTGGAGTTGAAGTATTTTTAATTTTCTCGCTTCGCTTAACGCGGTTATTTGAGAACTTGCTGTGCTAATTTTTCCTTGATAGTTTGAGACTGCCTCTTTTTTTGCTTGAACCTGCTCCCGGGTTCGATTGATTAGATTTGGATCTAGATAATCCTCTTTTATTTCTGAAATAACAAGTATGGTATCTCCTTTTTTAATATAATCTCCTTCCTTCACATACCATTTTTGGATCTTCCCTGGAATAGGGGAGTTTATTTCTTGTGGTCGTTGGTCCTGGTAGAGCGTTGTAATATAGCCAGTGGTTTGTATGTTTTGTGTCCAAGGCAAAAACAAGACGGATAACATAAACAAGACAATTCCATAAAACCAGTATTTGACACGACTGTTTTTGTCAATTCTGTAAATAGTTTTGTTTGATTCTAAATAGTTTTTTAAGATCATTTCTTCGTCAATTTCCCGTTTTTGATTTGATATACTTCATCACATTTGCTGGTAAAGAATTTGTCATTGGTGCTGACGATAATGGTTGCATTGTTTGGTTTTGAGGCCAGATAATCGATAATCATAGATTTGGATTCTTCCAACTCAAGCCATGGCTCTTCCAAAATGAGAAGCTTTGGCTCATGGCAAAATGCACGCAAAAGCATGATCTTTTTGATCATACTTTTTGATAGATTTTTACCTAAAATATCGATAGGTGTTTCAAATCCAAAAGGTGAATTTTTCATTAAATTTTCAAAACCAATTTTCTCGCTAATCTCAAGTATTTTTTCTGGTTTGATATCTCTGCCCATTGTTATATTTTCCAAAATGGTTCCAGGAAATATATCGTCAGCATTGAGAAGTACACCCATTTCTTGTCGCAATGACTCCATGTTGTAGTTGTTTATTGGAATTTCATTGAGAAGAAAGCTTCCTTGATAGTTTCCATATATTCCAGACAAAACTTTGAGCATGGTGCTTTTTCCAGAGTTTTCTTCACCGGACAGACAAACTATCGTTTCTGGCAGAATGCACATTGATGAATTTTTAATCAATTTTCTACCATTTGGATATGCAAATTCAAAGTCTATGAGTTCTAGCTTGACAGCCTGTTTTTGATATGGTATTGTTCCAAATTTTTCTGAAGGTAATTCGGTGACAGAGTTTAATTTGTTGAGTCCAGTAATCACATCATATACAATGTCAAGACTTTTTATGAGCCGCTCCGTAGCAGTTAATATACTGATGATAATGATCTCGGCTGCTACAAATTCACCAATGTTTAGTCTTTGATTGACCAAGAGTAGCACCCCGCCACCAAGCAATGAAAATGTAATGACAACCTTGAATCCTACAAGACTTTTGTACTGCAATAACAATACCTGAAAATGCCTTGTTCGGGCTTTTAAGTATTGAACAATAATTTCATCCGCTTTTTTGAAATCTAAACCAGAGTCTTGCGAAAGTTTGAATGATCTGATCCTCGCAAGTTCTTGAATCCAAGATATGGTTTCATATTTGAAATTGCTCTCTAGCGCGTTGGTTTCTAATCCTTTTTGACCTGTAATGGAGAGAATGGACCAAAGAATGATCACAAATATGAGGCCAATAATAATAAATAGTGGATTGTAAAAGGATAATAAAATGAGTCCAAATACAATTTGAATCAAGGCTACTGGTACGTCCAATAATAGTTTTGAGAATCCTTTTTGAACAATAATCGTATCAAAAAATCGGTTCACTTTTTCTGGCAGGTAGTATGCGTCATTCTGATACAGATCTAGTTTTGAAATCTTATCAACAAATTCAAAAGCAAAACGGGTGTATATTTTTTGTTGAATTTTTTCAATAATTTTCATCTGATTGATTTGCAGAATACCAACAATCAAGACACTCAAGACAACCAGAAAAATCAAGACATATATGGATGTAACCATTGCAGCGCCCATTACAAATCCAATTATAGCTTGAATACCAACAGGTACACTTAATTGCAAGAGCCCGTTGAGAATGGCATAGAAATATATGGATAGCACATCCTCTTTGTCAAATTGGAGCAACTGCCAAATCCGATAGTAATTACTTGTTTTTGGAACCATTTGGAATTGATTTCATTTGAACGATATCTACAAAAAAAGCAAAGGCCATCGAAAAATAAATATACCCCTTTGGAATCTCAAATTGAAATCCTTCGGCTATCAATGCCACACCGATCATCATCAGAAAAGATAAGGCTAGAATCTTAAATGATGGATGTTGGGTTATGAAATTGCTAATGGGCTTGGAGGCAACTAACATAATTGTAACTGAAACAAGAACGGCTACATACATAATCCATAGATCTGACACCATACCTACGGCTGTTATTATGGAGTCCACAGAAAACACAAGATCCAGGATTATAATTTCAATCAACAGCTTTCCAAAGCTGACATGTTTTGGAGTTGCGGGGTTGGGATTTTTTAAAAGCTCTGTTTTTTCATATATTTCCTTGGTACTTTTGTAGATAAGAAACAAACCACCGACTATCAATATGATACATTTTCCAGTGAATGACTGACCAAAAATGTTGAAGAGGTCTTTGTCCAATTCCAATATCCATGACAACATTGTCAGTAATGCCAATCTCATAATCATAGCTAGTCCGAGGCCTATATTTCGAAGCTTTGAACGTTGTTCAATTGGAAGCTTATCCGCTAGTATCGATATAAAGATAATATTGTCAATGCCAAGAATAACTTCCAACGCAATCAAAGAGATCAATGGTATTGCGTTTTCTAATATCATTTTTTAGTTTTTGATTTTTGCAAATATAGGAATGTTTTGAGCAATGATAGTAATGCTATGGTAAATAATTGTTAAATGGTTTTTTATGAAATTAAAACTATGACGA
>CANHJR010000184.1 GCA_947461165.1 Saprospirales bacterium
CGACGTCAAAGTACTTGACAAAATGATTGAAGGAATTCAAACCAAAGCTGTAAAATTCTCCGAAGAACAGTTTGTATCGGAATCTAAATCAAGAAGCGAAAAGCATAACCAGAAACATATCCACGATGAAAATTGTGCTGATGACTGTGGACACGATCATTGATTGAATCCAATCTGATTAGATTTTGTAGTTTTGTGGACGTATAGTTTGGAATTAAATTCAAATTATATTGTAAATCTATGCGTATTCAAGTAGAAAAAATTAGGCCATATTCCGAATCAAACGATAAGAAAGTTCAGATTGAGTCTATGTTTGACAACATCGCTCATCGGTATGATTTTTTAAATCATCTCTTGAGTGCAGGAATCGATATTTTATGGAGAAAAAGAGCCATTCAAGAAATTTCGATTATTAATCCTAAACGGATTATGGATATGGCTACAGGCACTGGGGACTTTGCTTTTGAAGCATTGAAGCTAAATCCTGAGAAAATTGTAGCTGTCGATCTCTCGCAGAATATGCTTGATGTAGGTATTCTCAAGAACCAAAAAAGAGGCACGGAATCTATTATTGAATTTGTCAAAGGAGATAGCGAAAAGTTAGATTTCGAGGACGAATCATTTGACGCAGTCACCGTCGGATTTGGTGTTCGAAATTTTGAGAATCTAAAGTTAGGCCTTTCAGAATTAGCACGCGTCACTCGAGCAGGAGGAATGATTGCCGTTTTAGAGCCTTCTTTTCCTACTAATCCTCTCGTCAAGTTCGTTTTTCAACTGCATTTTAAGTATTTAATGCCTGTAATCGGCCGAATTTTTTCAAGAGATCCTTCGGCATATTCGTATTTGCATAATTCGGTAGAAGCGTTTCCAGAAGGTGAAAAATTCTGTGAAATTCTAAAGGCATCTGGCTTTCGGGATACTAAACATCTGCCATTATCGTTTGGAATATGTACCTTGTACCTCGCCTACAAATAAAAAAATGATTCGTTCTTTCATACTTGTTGCGTTCGTTTCCTACAGTGCCTCTGCCTTTGCACAAGTAAATTTTTATGAAAAAGGGAAGAAGGCATTGTACTGGGGAATCACTATGGGAGTCAATCAGAGCAATTTTGCCGTTGACCGAAAACCGTTTAGTTCACTCAACGACTCCGTAAGAAATGTTTATACATCGATGGGTCCAGGTTGGAATCTTGGTCTTATTGGCAATTGGCAGTTCAATCGATATTTTGATTTACGTTTTGTTCCTACTATGGTGTTTAGCGAGCGAATTTTGACCTATGAAAATGAGTTTAGCACCATAGAAAATAGGGTGAATGCCACGATGCTTACCTTGCCGCTGACTATCAGAATTAAGTCTGAGCCGGTAAATGATTGGAGAATTTTCATTCTAGGTGGAATCAAGTATGATTATAATGTTGTTCCACAGCAGATTACACTGGCGGATCCTAACCTTCTTTTGTTGAAAAAGCACGGATTATCTTATGAATACGGGATTGGACTCCAGTATTTTTTCCCTTACTTCATTTTTTCACCAGAAATCAAGTTTTCACACAGTTTTTTCAATATGATGGACGTTAGACAGTCTCCACTGAATCAATCGACAATACAAGGCGTTTTTCCCCGTACGTTGACTATTTCTCTCAACTTTGAAGGCTGATGACAATGATCTATCAACATAGCCTTTCAGATGGCGTTGTCGCATTGATGGAGATAGATCGATTAGATGATTTTTATTTGAGTCATCTTGACCTGACGGATGGCGACAATCGAGAGTTAGGACTTATTCAGTATTCGAAAAGGCGATTGCAGTGGTTAGCTTCAAGATATCTACTCAAGACAACCTCCAATCAAAACCGAACACTCTATCTTCAAAAGTCTGAACATGGAAAGCCTTCATTCACAAATCATAACGCTCATTTTTCGATATCGCATTCGAGAGAATATGTTGCGCTCATCTACTCCGAATCTCAAAAAGTAGCAATAGATATCGAAGTCATTCAGCCAAAGATTCAAGCTATTCGCTCTAAATTTATTCATCCTAATGATTATGAGCAAGGTGAAGATATTCTAAATTTGACGATTATCTGGTCAGCAAAAGAGACGATTTATAAGTATTTTGACACTAGAGCGATCTATTCATTCAAGAAGCATATCGCGATTATTGCAAGAAATGGAAATTCCTTAAAAGCTGAAGTTGAAATAAACAATGAGTTTATACAATTTGAACTTTCGTACAAAGTATTTGAAAAAATTGTCATGGTTTGGATTGTTAGGAATTAGGAAGATACCCTTTGTGTACATCAAAATCGGTCATCTGGTTTTTTTCGATGTATTTTTGTTTTCAAATCTATAAATAATGTTATCAGCAGGATCTAAAATTGCAGCTCGTGAGGTCACTCTAGATGATGGCTCATCGGCAGTATTCCCCATTCCAAGCCAAAAACAAATTGTTTTCTTTTATCCAAAAGACAATACGCCAGGATGCACAGCGGAAGCTTGCAGTCTTCGCGACAGCTATTCAACTCTCAAAGAAAAGGGCTATGAAATCCTTGGTGTCAGCGTGGATCCTGTCAAATCGCATCAAAAATTCATCGACAATCATCAATTACCATATCGACTAATTTCTGATTCTGAGAAAAAGATGGTTGAAGAATTTGGGCTATGGGTCCAGAAAAAATTTATGGGTCGCGAATACATGGGCACAGATCGAAAAACGATTATATTAGATGGTCAAGGCATCGTTACACACATTATTGGCAAAGTGGATACCAAGAATGCAGCAGAACAAGTTCTCGCTTTAATCTGACAATACGGACTACCTTGATTTTGTCTTATTTTTTTTCAACGAGGTGGTCGACTTCATCGGTAAACATTTCTACCTTGGCCCGAGATACAGCATCTTTTATTTGAATATCTTCACTGTTTCGAGATTGAAATTGGAATTCGTGTAAATCTAGCAAATAGTCATACGGACCACTTGGCATGATAAGCTTGACAAGTACTGGCGAGACTTCCAGAAGAATGAAAAGCAAAGTGATAAACAAACTAGCTACACCAAGAATCTTAAATTCTGCACCTAATTCAGACAAGGCTTGCATGCGAGCAGCAAAACCATTGTATCGATCCTCAACAGGATTTGTATTGGCTAGCTCAGTCTCAAATTCTGTATTTTCTGACTTGATTTGTGAGTCCAAAGAATCAAACTTTGCCTTGTTTTGGATATTGAAGTTGTCGTAATCCTGCTGCTTTAGTTTTTTTAATTCCTCTTTGCGTTTCGCATTGGATCCATAGCCTATCTTGCCAGTGGTAGTTTCTGTCGAAGTACCTACAATCTCTTTTTCTAAATCTAATGTGGCCTGATTCAATTCTGCTTTTAGTCTTTTTTGTTGAGCAAATAGAGAGTCTCGTTCTGAGTGGTAGAACTTACCTTGAATGTCGTACCGCTGTTTTATTTCCGCCTGCAGTTTGGCTTTGTTCCGATTGATAATAACATGGAGTTGTTTGTCAATTTCTTTTTCAAAAATTTTCAATTCTAATGGTTTTGATATCACAATGCCAAGAATAGTTGCCATAATGATTCGGGGTAGTGCTATCCCAATTTGACGCCAAAATCCTCCTGTTTTGCGCATTGAAGAGACAATATATCTATC
>CANHJR010000185.1 GCA_947461165.1 Saprospirales bacterium
CGGAAGAAAATTCGTCTGAATCTATGGATTCAGACGAGAACTTTTATTTGGACAACTTTAAAGAGAAAATCACTTCTGAAATTGAACAATATCAAGAAAAATTTAAAGACAATTCAGAATCTGATGGAGAAGAACGAAATCTATTTATATCCATCCAAGATAATGAATCCTTTATAGACAATCTTTTGAATCAGGTTCGGTATTTTGATCTTTCCGACATTGAATTTAAAATCGCAGAATATATTATAGGCAATCTGGATCAAGATGGTTACCTTAGAAGAGAATTCGGGAGTATTGAAGATGATCTTGCATTTCGAAATAATATTATCGTCTCTAGCGCTAAGATCAAGGAAATAATAGAATTAGTGCAATCTTTAGACCCCCCGGGAATAGGTGCTTCTAATCTGCAAGAATGCTTATTGCTTCAACTAAATAGAAAAAAAAGAAGCAAGGTTGTCTCGAATGCCATACGAGTTATTAAAGACTATATTGAATTGTACACCAAGAAGCAGCAAGAGCAAATAATCAAAAAATTAAAGATCACACCAGAAGAATATATTTTAATCGATCAGGAGATAAAGCATCTCAACCCAAGACCCGTTTCACAAAACGAATCACAAGACTCGATAGGAAAGTACATTTTACCAGACTTTTTGGTATTTCGAAATGGTAATAAGTTGGAATTAGAACTACATTCATACAATCAACCTAATTTAGCAATTAGTACTGAGTTTGCAGATCTTCTAAAAAAGCTAAAAGAAGAAAAGAAAAAATCAAAATCAGAAAATGATACACAGCAGTACCTAACGGATAAAATCAATAAGGCTTCCATTTTTATATCATTGGTCAAAGAGCGTCAGGAAACGATGATTATAATAATGAATGCAATCATAAGCATACAAAAAGAACATTTCCTATCAGGAGACGAATCTAAATTGAAACCTATGGGTTTGAAGCACATTGCTGCTATGACCAATTATGATATTTCAACGGTTTCAAGAGTCACAAGTAGCAAATATATTCAAACTGAGTTTGGAATTTTTTCACTTAAGTTTTTCTTTTCCGAAGGAATTCTCAACGAAGATGGCGAAGAAGTTAGTACAAGACAAATAATGAAGAAGCTAGAAGAAATTGTAGCTAGTGAAAATAAAAATGAACCATTTTCTGATGAATCCTTGACGGACGAACTCAAAAAACACGGATTTAAAATCGCGCGAAGAACCACTGCAAAATACCGAGAAAACCTTAATATTCCGCCCAAACATATTCGCAAAACCAACTTATGAATTTAACGATCGCCAATCTAGTATCTAAACTGTTTCATCCACTTTTGATTCCTATTTATAGTTTATTTGTCATTTTATATTCATTTCCTTTTCATTATCAATATATTCCAGATAAACGCTGGAACGTAACGATTGCAACCATAATTATGATGACCACGGTTTTCCCGGCACTTATAATTTACATTTTAGAGAAACTAAATTTGGTCGGTGACGAGGAACTATCAGAACAAAAAAAATCAATTTTACCGTACTTGATTTTCTTTTTCTTTTATCTGATGGCATTCCTTACCTTCAGACCCAAAGCAGTATCTTCCATCGTTTTTATGGAGGATCCCTTAATAGCAACTATGCTACTCGGAGCAACACTAGCTCTGGCTACGATGTTTTTTATTAATAATTTCACAAAGGTCAGTCCGCATGCTAACGCCTCAGCGAATCTATTTATGTTCAGTTGTTTACTAGCCAGATATACTCAAAAAAATCTATTCTTTATTATTGTAATAGCACTTGTTATGATTGGCCTAGTAGGTAGTAGTCGATTATACCTTAAAGCAAATACAAAGAAAGAATTATATACTGGATATGCTTGTGGGATCTTAGGACAAGTGTTTGCCTTTCTTCTTTATTTTGCTAGCTATTATACAAAATAGGGACGAAAAAGGTCTACAACTGAAAATAAAACTTCTTTGATGCTTGGTTCTTATCTGTAATCAGATTTCCACTTTGTGTCATAAAATCCTCATATGGCTGGATCTCGCCATTCTTTTTTAATATTTGTATAGGATTCAAACTGGAATAAGCGGTAATCTTCACGTCTTGTTCAAACTCAAAATAACATATATCCTTGTCGTCATGAAGCTGGAATTGTAAAGCCTGAGAATGAACATTTGAACTTACTTTGTATAGATTTCGGTTTAGAAGATTTGATGAAAGCATCTCCAAGACATAGTCACCTGAGTTTTTCAGCTCTTTTACAAATTGCCAGACATCGCTATCATCTAATAGAATAAATTGGTCCAAAGTACTTTCAAAATTTCCATTGTTAGAACCGATAAAAGCTTTTAAAGTAGAATCTGCTATGTAGGGTATTGCAGCTTGATTTTTTATTTGATGTACTCGTTTGAATATATTGATCAGCATATTCTCGGCACTCATAACCGTTTTATGCAAATAAACCTGCCAATACATCAAATTTCTCGTCAGAAGATAGTTCTGTATAGACATGACACCTTTTTCCTCCACAACCAATTGCTCATCTCGGACATCAATCATAGCCAGAATCCGATCTACTCCAATGTTTCCTTCTACAACCCCACTATAAAAACTGTCTCTTTTCAAGTAATCCAATCTGTCTACATCAAGCTGACTTGAAATCAATTGATAAAAAAAGCTTCTTGAATATTTATTCTCAAACATTTGTATTGCGAGCGACAACTTTCCTTCAAACTGGTTGTTGAGTCTTTGCATTAAGGCCAAAGAAATCTTCTCATGTGATGTTTGAGGCCAAAGCTGATGTTCAAGGGTATGTGAGAACGGACCATGTCCAATATCATGAAGCAAAATAGCTAAGCAGGCACTATCTTCCTCCTCTATGGATATCGGAACCCCTTTTACCTTTAGGTTTGCCAATGCCATTTGCATGAGATGAAATGCACCAATCGCATGATGAAATCGGCTGTGATGTGCTCCAGGATAAACAAAATGCGTCAATCCAAGTTGTGAAATATGTCTTAGTCTTTGAAAATAAGGGTGGTCAATACATCGCTGGGCAAGGTCATACTTGATTTGAATGAAACCATGTACGGGATCATTTATGATTTTTGCCATTATCCAGGTATTCTATGTATGTAACTTTCAATTTGTTTTATTTGAGAAAGAATCTCAGCTTGTTTCGGTTTTGCTTCCTTGGCCTTTTTAAAATGCATTTTAGCAGTTTTATTATCCTTTCTTTGGATGAAAACAGAGCAAAGCATCAAGTTGGCACTTGCCAAAGCATCTGCGTCAGGTAGACCTTTGGATAAGGCTTCACGAAGCTTTGGAATCGCTGATTTATAATCTCCTTTCTGAAATGAAATCGCTCCGTGCTGAAATATGGCCATAGAATCCATATCTTTCATTGGCATCCCTAGATCTGTTGATTTTTTGATCAGTTCCTCTGCCCTATTGAAATCTTTCTGTCCAACAGCCATTTGGCTTTGCATCATATAATACATTGACCTTACGGGCTTTATTAGCAAGTTAGGGTATTTGACAGAATCGATGACTTTTTGTGATAAAGCGACATCTCCAGACTCTATACTTTTTTGCAATAATCGAATGGGTCCAA
>CANHJR010000186.1 GCA_947461165.1 Saprospirales bacterium
ACATAGCCTCCATTGAAGTTGGCCTTGGCGTTTTTTAAAATGATGTTGATGACTCCAGCCGAACCATCACTGTTGTACTTGGATCCAGGTACGGAAATGACTTCGATTTTTTCTATGGAGTTCGCAGGGATTTGTGATAAATTTTCGCCGGTCAGGGCCGTTATTTTTCCATTGATCATGATAGCTACTTTATCATCACCCCGAAAACTGAGATCATTGCCTTCGCCTCCAAGATTCATCGAAGGAAGATTGTTGATCAATTCGGCTGCTGAGGCATTTTGACTGCTCAGAAGTTGACTTGGACTGTATTCTTTTTTGTCGATATTCGACGCCTTCGTCATTCGATCTGTGGAGATCACGACTTCATCGATCTGTTTCGATTTTGGAGACAGAACGATGGTTTTGAGGTCTGTATTTGTTGAAATCTGGACAGGAATCGATTTGGATTCGAATCCGAAAAATAACAATCGGATAGTATAATCGCCAGCACCTACATTCTCAAATTGAAATTGACCAGATTTGTCTGTGACCTCCATTTGGATTTGCTTGGACTCTTGGATCAATACGACTTTGACAGCAGCGAGCGGCTTGCCAGAATTGGAAGCTACCTTTCCACCCAATTCATAGGATGTCTGAGCAAATGAAAGTGAACAAAAGATGAAATGGGAAATAAGTATAATGTATAAGGTGCGCATTGCAAGAAGATTACAGCAGGTCAAACACGTAGAATTGAAAAAAAGTTTGCCTAGCTTGAAAAAAAGGCTACTTTTGTTATGAAGTATTTTTTAGAGCAATAATTTATTGTATATGAATTCAAGAGTTTTACTATTTCTATCCAGTGTTTGTGTCCTTGTAATGATTGTCTTATTTTCTTGTAAAGACAAAAAACCAGTCGATGATGGCGTTGTCACGATCAGGATAGGTTCAGATCCAAGTAATCTTAATTTTACAAACACCAATTCAGCCTTAGCCGCCGGGATCGCCGAATTTATTTTTGGACAAGTCAACTCCGGTGAATTGGACGGCAATTTTAAATTGCTACCATATCTCACAAATGGCCTTGGGACGATATTTGAGATCAATGAAGGTGAATGGAAAGGTGGAATGAGGCTAGACTATGAAATCAGGCCAGAAGCAAAATGGGACAATGGAAGTCCTGTGACTGCCAATGATTATATATTCACAATAAAGGCAATTCTGAATCCTAAAACGAATTGTGAGAGTATTAAAACCTATTATGATTGGGTGGGTGATATCGTCAAAGATTCAACGAATCCGCTCAAATTCTCAATTTATGCCAATAAAAAATATTTCAAAATTGAAGAATTTGCTGGTTCATTTATCCTTCCGGAATACAATTACGATCCGTCGAAATTAATGCGAAATTTCACTATACGCGACCTGAATACCAGTGAGAAAAGAGAAGCTTTGCGCGGAGATAGTATCATTGTTAAATTCGCAGAGGAATACAATAGTGAAAAATTTCAACGGAATCCAAAATTCATTACAGGTCTAGGCCCATACAAATTGGACAAATGGGTTACAGGTCAAGAGGTGGTGCTCAAAAGGAAAGATAGCTGGTGGGGCGACAAGTTCTCCTATCTTCGACAATTTGCAGCGCACCCAAAAGTGATCAAATTCAAAATAGTAACCGATATGAATACGGCTATGACAGCATTGAAAGGAGGTGCGTTTGATGCATTTGAGAATATTTCGTCCAAAGACTATAAGGAACTCACTAGCAATGTGAAGTTCAAAGAAAATTATAGACTCGAGAAAAAAGACTTCTTTGTATTCACATTTATCAATTTAAATCTTCGAAATGCCAAATTTAAGGATATAAACGTTCGAAAAGCCATTGCATACGCCATCGATCGAAATAAGATCAATGATGTCGTATATGGAGGGGAACTTCGTCTTACCGAGAGTTTCGTTCATCCGTTGCAGTATACATACAATAAGAATCTCAACCCATTTTTGCACGATCTCGGTTTGGCCAATGAGTTATTGGACGAAGCAGGTTGGATAGATAGTGATGGCGATGGAATTCGTGACAAACGAATCGGAGGGACAAAAGTACCGCTCAAACTGGTTTTAAAAATTGGTGCTGGAAACGAAACACGCAAAAACATGGCACTTCTTTTGCAAGAGCAATTGAAGCAAGTGGGTATTGAAATCGACCTGCAGCTCAAGGAGCCTTCGGTCCTAAATGATGAAATGGAAAAAATGGATTATGAAATGAATATTTCCGCATTGACCATCGCTCCAAGAATTTCTGATCCTAAGCAGTTATGGCATACTGCCAATGCTGGTATTGGCGGAGACAATAGATGTGGCTGGGGATCGGAGGTCTCAGACAAGCTGATTGATGCACTTATCGTCGAGTTGGATCCACAAAAAAGACTAGAAATGTATATGAATTTGCAGCAGATGATTCACGATGATGTTCCGGTGATTTATTTATTTGCTGGAAAGAATAGATTGGCAATCAAAAAGAAGTTTGACGTCCAAACGGTAATGGTCAATCCAGGATACTATCTTGGCGATTTCAAACAAGTCGAAATCGAACAATAGCAAGTAAAAGCATATCTAAAAGCTACCGAATACAAGGTAGCTTTTTTAGTTTTTGGGAAGATGTTTCGATTCGAAGTTGTTTACTTATCTGATCATATTTTTCTTCTGTATTCCCCCAACTTGTTTACGCATTTTTTCTTGAAAGTATGAGTTGATTTCGGGCAGTACAATGCTATTTTTGATTTCGTGCACAAGTTTTGCTCATTGGTGAATAAAAAATGCCGGGCTTTTTATCTTTCGTTCTAAATTTGCTACTTTGTAAAAATCAAATTTATTTCAATAAACATGAAAAACAAGTTTCTCATTTTCACATTATTCTCGTTTGTAGGACTTTTTGCTACCATTTATTCTTGCAAGGACACCAAAGGAAAAGCCGGGGGCACCGTTACTATTAGAGCGATGTCGGATCCAGACAAGATCAATCCTCTAACCGCAACATCTGCCAACGCTAGAACCATCAATGAGCTCATATTTTCACAAATAACGGGAAGCGAAGTGAGCGGAGATTATAATTTATTGCCGGTTCTTATGACTGAAAACGCGAAAATCACAGCCATCGAATCCGGTGAATGGAATGGTGGAATGAGGCTAGACTTTGAAATAAGACCAGAGGCCGTCTGGGACAATGGCTCTCCGATCACAGCAGATGACTATATATTTACGATTAAGGCTATTTTGAATCCAAAGACGAATACGGATCACTTGAGATCGTATTATTTCTGGGTTGGAGATATTGTAAAGGATAGCACCAATCCAAAGAAATTCTCCGTATTCTCCAATAAAAAATATTTCAAAATTGAAGAGTTTGCTGGATATTATGTCATTCCAGAATACAATTACGATCCAAACATGATTATGCGCAAATTCTCCATCCGAGATTTGAACACGGATGAGAAAAGATCAAACCTGAAATCGAATGCTGATATTATCAATTTTGCTTCAGAATTCAATAGTGAAAAGTACGCAAGAGATCCACAGTTCATATCGGGTTTTGGGGCATATCGATTGGAGAGCTGGACGACAGGTCAAGAGATC
>CANHJR010000187.1 GCA_947461165.1 Saprospirales bacterium
ATCATATGCTTCGCTGGAAGAAATAAAAGAATCGCTAAACCAATTGCTACGACATATTTAAACTTGGTAAACGTTGGCATTAAATGACTAAAAAACAATGCAGAAAGGACAGCCATCAAAGGAAGGACAAACAAAATATGTCTCAAACCATCATAAACCACTGATTTTTTGTACCAGATATAAAATAATGGAAACAGAAGAGCAAAGAAAAGAAGAAATAAATTTAGTCGATCCCTCATATCGGTATACTTCACAAAAAGCCAAAGCGCCCCAACTGTTCCAATCAGAATATAAATAGGCGTTCCGATATATATCCAAGTTGATAAATAATTGCTTGGCATTTCTGCCGTATTGACTCGCATACCATCGAATAACATAAATATAGTCAAAGGATATGAACTCATGATTTTCAATGACTCTAAAGGATTCCCAAATACGTCTGACCAAGCATATGGCCACCAAACACAGGCTAATAAATATCCAATCAAAACCGAACTAAAAATATGGAGAAGCGCTTTCCTGGAAGTAAAAAGTCCTTTATCCTTAGAAAGAAAATATGCTAAGGAATAAAACAATCCAACATAGGCTACGACCAAGAGACCTCCAATTCTAACACCTATGGCTAAAGCGATTCCGAAGGCAAGTCCTAGGGACGTTTTCCAACTTGGTTTTTCAATATTTTTGATAAACTCTAGCAAAAAATAAATAGCCATAATATAACCTGCTGCGAATGGAATATCTTTCGGGTTATTAAACATTTCACCAAAAAATCTGGGAGTCAAAATAGTAAACATGGCACTAAGAATAGCAACTAACCAACTATTTGACATTGATTTTCCAATCAAGCCTGCAAACACGATTGCAAGAAAACCAAAGATCATATTCCAATAATGACGTAACAAGAACTCGTCGTTTGGCTTCAATACATCATTCATCATCGCTGCCATTCCATCAAAAAACCCTCCATAATGTTTCAGTGGACTTTCATTCATTTTAGGGTCGTCAAACAATGTGTTGTGTTTAGACGAACTGATTGTATCCCAAACATAATGTCCATATTTCCACTGAATATCTTCGTCTCCTGTAATGCCATAACTTGGTGTGATGTATATCATTAAGGCCAGAACAGCCAGCATAAGCGCCCAGAAGCTGTATTTTGAGTTCAATATTTTTAAATCCATCATTTTAAGCAGTTATCATTTTTATGAAATTCACAATTACGGTATTAATGTCCTCTTGTGCCATAGGATAATATAGCGGTAATAAAATACTCCGATCTGCCAAGTCCTCTGATATTGGCATAACTAGTCCGTTGCAGTATTCTTTATAGGCCGTCTCACGATGCGAAGTCATGATTCCTCTTCTCGTTGCAATTTTATTGTCAAGCATTTTTTGCATTAACTCATCACGAGAAATTGGACAATTAGGTTTGAGATAAATGCTGAATGATTGCCAGTTGGTTCGGTATCCGTTTTCTTCTTTTGGTAGTCGAATACAATCAATATTTTTGAAGGCTTGAAGATATTGCTCTGCAATTTTTCTTCTTTCAGTCACTATCAAATCTAATTTCTCTAGTTGTTTTATTCCTACGGCTGCCTGAATATCTGTCATACGATAATTATAACCCAACTCTACGTGATCCTCCATTATGACTTTGTCTGATAGGTGACGAACACGATCATTGACTGACATTCCATGTTGTCTAAGAACTCGCATTCTATTCGCGAAATCTTCTCGTGAGGTCGTAATCATACCACCATCACCTGTTGTGATGACTTTTCGAGGATGAAATGAAAAGCATACTAAATCAGAATGTACTCCAATTTTTTCGCCTTGATATTCTGAACCTATAGCACATGCAGCATCCTCAATTAGAATGAGCTTGTGCTCGACACACAATTGCTTAAATGCTGCAATATCAGCTGGCATTCCAATTTGATGAACAAGCAGGATCGCCTTTGTTCTTGCATTTATTTTCGATCTCACATCCTCAATATCCAAATTATATTGTTCATTGACTTCAGCAAAAACGGTTTTTGCCCCGACGTATCGAATAGCGTTAGCTGTCGCGATATAACTCATGGATGGGCATATCACTTCATCCTCTGGACCGATTTCTGCTACAATCATGGCTAGATGAAGCGCTGTGGTACAATTAGATAATGCCACAGCGTGCTTTGCACCTGTGTATTCTGCAAATTTTTCTTCAAACTCCTTGACCTTTGGTCCTTGAGTTATCCAACCGGTGAGTATGGTGTCATATGCATTTTGCGCATCGCTTGTATCAAGATAGGGTTTTGCTATTGGAATCATTCGTTTACTTGTTTTTGGTTATCGAAATACCACGTTGAAAGGTCAGTCAATCCTTGCTCCAAGGTAATGGTTGGCTCATAACCAAGAAGCTTTTGAGCTTTCGAAATATCTGCTAATCTTCTAGAAACGGGGTTTATAGAATTTGCCTCCTTATAAATTGGAGATAAGTTGCAATTATTGACCTTGAGCAATACGTCAAGCAACTGGCTGAGACTTGTTTCTGTCTGTGTGCCGACATTGAAGGCTTCATCAGTAGCTTCCGATAACAACGCTAAAACATTGGAATGTGCCACATCTCTGACATGAATAAAATCCATCGTATCTGTTCCATCTCCAAAGATAACAGGAGCTGTATTGTCTCTAATGCAATCTAACCATTTGATCATGACCTCTGTATATTTCCCATCAGTATCCATTCGTTCACCGTAAACGTTAAAATATCGCAAGGCACAATAGTCCAATCCATGCATAAATTTGTATGATCGGAATAATTGTTCTCCCCACATTTTGGCGCCACCATAAAATGTTTGGTTATTGTATGGATTGTCGGATTCCGGCGTTGGGAAGTTCTGAGCTAGTCCATAAACAGATGCAGACGAACTATATACAACCTTCTTAATTTTGTGCTTAACGCACAAATTAGCGATTTCAAATGTTGCCTGTTGCATGACTTCAAATCCAGCTTTTTGATCCGCAGCGCAGGCATTGATTCTCAATGCAGCCATATGGAAAACATAGTCACACTGGGCAATACATCGATCCATCAAAGCCACATCACGAATATCTCCTTCTATTATTTCAACAATAGGATTCTGAATAAAGTTGACCATATTCCTATTGGAACCACGCACAAAATTGTCAACAATGATGATCTTTTTGGGACTATGCGTCAAAAGCTCTTCGACAACATAAGAGCCTATAAATCCTGCACCACCAGTGACAAAAATCGTTGAGTTGTTAATGTTATTCATTGTATAATTAATTATTTTACTTTTCCGTGTATATCTATCCCAATCCAAGTCAAATATCGAAATCTTAGCATATCATAAAGCGTCCATAATATGTCATGTAACTTTCCAAGTGATCCTGTACCATGCTTTCTTTCGTAAAAGTTAGCATCCATAATTTCAATTTGTAGTCCAGTTAATTTGGCTCTAAATATAAACTCAGGCGTGGTAAAAGCAGGGCTTTTGGCTAGAGGCATAATATCATGCAATATGGACTGTCTGTAAATCTGGGTAAAATTCATATCACTAAAGTCAGCTGACAATTGAGGAAACAAGAT
>CANHJR010000188.1 GCA_947461165.1 Saprospirales bacterium
CTTATAATGGTTTTAAATTAAAATCGACCTTTGGCGGTCCAACCCCTCCAAGTGAGATTATGAAAGTGGAGTCATTGATAAAAGATGATCATTTTATTCCCGACATAGCGATATCTCAGATTGAAGCAGATGGTTATATTACTCGCAAGGATTTTAGGATGTTGTATTTGAATCGTGTTCAAGCTGGTTTTGATTTGGATATTATTCGAAACTCCAAGATTAAAATTGCATACGACGCGATGTATGGCGCTGGTCAGAGTATCGTGCCAGATCTTCTGCCAGATGCAGCTCATTTCAATTGTGAATGGAATCCACGATTCAATGGAATAGCACCCGAACCAATTCCTGGAAATATGCAGGATTTTGCACAATTTATTCGCGAAAAGGGCAATATTGATATTGCCTTTGCCAATGATGGTGACGCAGATAGAATAGCTCTAATGGATCGAAATGGAAAATATATCGATGCCCATCAAATTATTTTGATGCTGATATACATATTGCACAAGGACAGAGGTATGACGGGAAAGGTTGTTGTTGCTTTTTCTGTCTCTCCAAAGATCAAGAAAATGTGTGACTTTTATGGGCTACCAATTCAGATAACCAAAATCGGCTTTAAATATATAGCTGAAATTATTCAGGAAGGTGATGTATTAGTTGGAGGTGAAGAAAGCGGTGGAATTTCTGTTGCTGGACATATTCCGGAACGCGATGGGATATGGGATGCACTTGTCATCATAGATTATTTAGCACGAACTGGAAAATCATTAGAAGATTTGATACAGGAGATAGACGATGTCGTTGGGGCTTTTGCTTATGGGCGAAATGATCTGAAGCTCACAGAAGCAAAAAAAGAGAGTATTCTAGATTATTGCAACAATTCCAAAATAGAAGCCCTAGGTGGTTTGAAAGTCGAGAAAACGGAGACTATAGATGGATTTAAATATTACCTTGAGGGCGAACGAGTACTTATGATTCGAGCTAGTGGAACAGAACCGGTTCTAAGAGTATATTGTCAAGCAGAAACACACAATAAAGTGGATGAAATTCTTGAAAAAGTTGTCTCTGAGCTGTTGTTGCTATAAGTGCCCATTAGATAAAATTTGTTTGAAAAACAGAGAGGATCTTGTCTCCGATTTTCAATTATGAGTTATAAAATGATGACCAGTTTGCGATAATTGGGTCCCAGAGTATATCTAGATATCTTAACTTTGTCCAAAAAAAACAAAACCAATAATGAATTCGTTACCGCCCATTTCGTTTGATAACACAGAAGTAGCTTATCAGACGAAATCAAATTCTGAACTGAGAAAGACATACCATCTTTACAGATTGATGAACCAGAGTCTTTTGGTTAAATTAGGGAATGCTATGATTCAGTTTTTGATGTCCAAGAATGCACCAATTGAAGGGTTGGTGAAAAATACCATTTTTAATCAATTTTGCGGTGGAGAGACACTCGAGGAAACAAAAATTTTGATCGATAATCTGTCCAAGTCCAATATTGAAGTCTTATTGAATTATAGTGTTGAGGGCCTTGAAGATGCTGAGTCATATTATTTGACATATCAAAAGTCACTAGAAATGATTCATTTCGCAGCTGAGAATCCAAGTATTCGAGCTGTCTGTATCAAATTTACAGGCTATGCTGGCATTGATTTATGGACTAAGGTTCAGTCTAAAGCTACCTTGTCAAAAAATGAAGACGTCGAATATCAGCAAGCACGTCAGTATATAGATCATTTGTGCGCAGAGGCTGTCAAAGCAGATGTACAGCTCTTTGTAGATGCGGAGGAGAGCTGGTTTCAAGATGCAATTGATAGCCTAGTAGACGAGATGATGGCTAAATATAATAAAGAAGAGGCTTTTATCTTTAATACCTATCAATTATATCGTCATGATAAATTTGAATATCTTAAACGCTCCGCGGAATTAGCCAAGTCAGTGGGGTATGTATTAGGAGCAAAGATTGTTCGCGGTGCATATGTAGAAAAAGAAAACCAATATGCATCTAAAACAGGTGTTCCTTCACCAATAAATGCTACCAAAGAACTTTCTGATATCGCATTTGACAAGGCTTTGGTATATGTTGTCAATAATCTGGAACATATTTCCCTATGTTGTGCATCTCATAATGAACGATCAAATCAATTATTGCTAGAGGAAATGGTTAAATGTAATATTCCATTCAATCATAAGCATATCAGCTCGTCACAATTATTGGGAATGAGTGATAATATCACCTATAATCTCAATCGAATTGGCATAAATACTGCTAAATATGTGCCTTTTGGCCCCGTCAAGGAAGTTATTCCTTATTTGATAAGAAGGGCACAGGAAAACACCTCCGTTGCTGGTCAAACTTCTCGAGAATTGAGGCTAATTGAAAAGGAAATTAGACGACGCAAACTATAAAATTGGGAAACGTTAAACCTTACTCGGATCAACTCCCACTTTTGTTTTATATTCACACCTGAAATCAGAACTATTTTACCGTGGCATTTTTAGATTATTTCAAGAAAGATAAAAAAGAAGACTTAGACAAAGGGTTGGACAAGACCAAACAATCCTTTTTCAATAAATTATCCAAGGCAGTGGCTGGAAAGTCCACGATTGATATGGCTGTTTTGGACGATATAGAAGAGGCTCTTATCACGAGCGATATCAGTCTCAGCACCACTATCAAGATTATGGATCGACTTGAAGGTCGTGTCAAATCTGAAAAGTATTTTGGTGAAGATGAATTATATCAAATTCTCAAGTCGGAGATAGAAGGGTTAATGTTTGAAAATCATACCAATGATATCGATACCATCGTTCCACCCAAGTCTGAAAACCCATACGTGATTATGGTCGTAGGTGTCAATGGTGTAGGAAAAACGACCACCATCGGAAAACTTGCCAATCAATTTAAGAACGCTGGACTTCAGGTAATTCTGGGTGCAGGTGACACGTTTCGTGCGGCTGCAGTAAATCAGTTGAAAATCTGGGCAGAAAGGAGTGGCGTCGCAATTGTAGATAAAGGACAAGATGCAGATCCAAGTTCTGTGGCATTTGATACACTCAATAGCGCCAAGGCAAAAAACTGCGATGTTGTAATCATAGATACCGCTGGCCGACTTCACAATAAAATTGGACTCATGCAGGAGTTGTCCAAAATCAAAAATGTGATGAACAAGGTTATTCCAGGGGCTCCTCATGAGGTGCTTTTGGTTTTAGATGCAAGCACTGGACAGAACGCTATCAATCAAGCCAAAGAGTTCACTGTAGCTACCCAAGTGAATGCGATTGCTTTAACAAAATTGGATGGCACAGCCAAAGGTGGTATTGTCATTTCCATTTCAGATCAGTTCAAGATTCCAATAAAATATCTCGGAGTTGGGGAGGGAATAGAACAATTGCAGTTATTCAATAAGAAAGCCTTTATTGACTCTTTATTTGACCGAAACTAGATTTTAATAAAATTTAAAAAATTATGGCTGAAAATAAGTATGCAGCAATTCATTATAATGAATACTTGGAACTTGATAAGTTGCTAGATAGTCAAAAAACGAGGTCGCCATTTTTTGGGGAAGAAG
>CANHJR010000189.1 GCA_947461165.1 Saprospirales bacterium
AATAACATGGCCTCAATCGCTCAAAACATTCTTTTAATAATTTAGAGCAAATTAAATCACTCATAGCGACGCAGAAAATAGCGCCTATACAAGCCCATGTTAGTTGTTTTCTTATAAGGTGCACACCAAAATAAATATATAATGGTATCCACGTAAGTTTGTTTCTTAAAATTGGGAGCAAATGGTCAAAAAATTCATTCTCGGTTGATGAATGTATCCATTTTAAGAGTTCTATGTCTATGTTTTCAAATTGCACAATTCAAAAGTAGAAATTTTTTATTGACTAAACCTTTTCAAAATTGATAATCTTTGTCATTAATTTAAAAAATGGTAAATAATCTATCTGCTTTTATAAACGAAAAGATATCTAAACACAAGGAGTTTGGCAAGGAATTGTCATGGAATGTGTTTTATCGGTGTTTGTTGATTTTAGCCAATTTGATTTCTGGAATGATTCTTTCAAGAGATTTAGGTGATGCAAATCGCGGTATTTTCCAACTTTTCAATACATCATTAGGTTTGTTTGCAATCTTTTTCAATTTTGGACTTAATTCGAGCGCTTATTACTATGCCAACAAAAAGGCAGATTCCATTCGGAGTTATTTGGCGTCGAATATCGTTTTAAGTTGTTTTAGTGCTGTGATCATTGCTATGTTATTGTTGCTTGGATCTCAGTATCTGAATTTTCGTTCCAATTTGATTAGTATGATTTTTATCATCTGTTATTTTGTTTATTCTCTTTCTGCAATCTATCGGAGTTTTATGGTTGGGATTGGGTACAATCTTTACTTGCAAAAAATTGATGCAGGAGGTCGACTCTCTTTTTTAGTTTTTGTCGTAATCTGTCATTTCTTAGGTTGTCTTTCTATTCCTTTGGTCATTAGTTTCATGGTTCTGGAGTACATCGCCACGAGCATTCTTTCGCATCGAAAAATCAATATTGACGTTTGGCCATTAAAAATCGATCTAGATCTGATCAAAGAGTCCTACCTATTTAACGGTAAGAGTTATCTGATGTCCATACTTATTTTTCTTATCAATAGAGGAGACCAATATATTGTAAAATACCTTCAGGGTAATATTCAAGTAGGATATTATGGTATTGGAAATACAATTATTGAGAATTTAGGCGTGGTTGCAGCTCTTTTGGCTACCATCTATCTCAGCAAATTCTTAAGCAATGATGATCTCGAATGGAAACTAGCCAAATTAAATAGACTTCTGCCGATCGTTTTCTTTTTTAGTCTTGGAGTCGCCATCGTTTTTTATTTCGTTGCTCCTTATTTGTTAGAATACTATTTTAAGAAGCAGAATGAGGTAGCTGTGCAAAGCTTTCGAATCTTATTGATTGGATATGTGTTTTGGTCTATGTGTTATCTCATTTTCGTTGTTTCCGCTAGTCTTCGATATAAAAAATCAAATATCATCATTTTAACAGTTGTTGTTCTTCTCAATCTTGTTTTGAATTATAATTTCATACCTGTTTACGGTATTTTGGCGTCAGCAATAGCATCGAGCTTATGTTATTTTTTGATTTTTGCTTTTAGCTATATAGATCTGTATTGTTTTAAATTGAGAAATCATCGTCGAAAATTGAATCAAATCTAATTGGTTATGAACTCTGGAGAGTTAGATTATCTAAAATCGAAATCGAAACAGGATTTCGAGGTATTGAAAAAGTGGACAACTTCTGTGATGACACCAGAGGAGGCTTATGAAAATCTCAGATCACTGATTGGTGCTCAAATGCAAAAAATGCTTGACAATAACGTCAAATCGCTGTTGGATATTTTATATCAAACAGATATTAGTGAAGCCAAAGTAAAAGCCTGCTTCTCTCTTGATAAAACAAGTCGTGAAATCGGACTTGAAATGGCAGACTTATATCTTATGCGACTTCAACAAAAATGGAGCACTCGTCAGCAGTTCAAGACAGATATAGAGGGCGATTGGTAAAATCAATCGATCCGAATCTTCAGGCCATTCCACTTGCTGTCGACAAGATATTGGAAGAAATAAATTCCTTTCGGTAGGAGTAGATCTTCAACAAAAATTGCATCTTGGTTCGGATGTAGGGCTCCTGAAATGACTTGGGTCCCATCTATACCAAATAAAGAATATTGAATCTCTTTTTTGTTATTTGCTATGTGGATATACCCTTTGCTATAATAAACAGACACGTCTTTATTGGAGTTCGAAATACCAACCTTGGCCTCAATCGGGATTTTGTATGAACAACTTTTGCTTCCAATGATGATATTGAATCGAGCAAATCCACCGGAGAGTGGTGTGCCAGTAATAGCATATTCTAGTTGACCTCCCGCATTTGTTAATGTGCCAGCGGCTCTAGTTGCTGTAAGTCCAAATACTCCTGATGATGCCACCATGCTCGAAGGAAAATCGCCGCCGTTACCGTCGGTGTAGGGCACGCTTATGGACAAATTGCTGGCAGCCTCACCTTGTTTTGGAGGTGATCCTGCTGTTTCTCCCTTATTGCAATCGATCAAATTCACATCCCCAGGAGGTATTCCAACTTGGGTACTATATAAACAAGTTCTAGTTCCAATTGGAATGGTAAAATTTAATGTCCCGACCGAATTTGGGGTTCCAGTTAAATTAAACAGAAGATTTCCATTTCCAGTTGCAATATTGGTTGCATTGATGGAGGCCGCAACTCCTGTGATTCCGGTCGAGTTGATGTTTCTAGTAGCGTAAAAACCACCATTGCCACCAGTATATGGAACACTTAATGTCGATCCTAGAACGCTAACACCTGACACCATTGGACTGGACAACACGGCAGATCCGCAATTCACTGCGGTCGCTGTTGCAGGCTGATTGAGGATTTCAAGTGAAAAAGTACAAGTCTTACCACCAATTGTAGCTGTGAAATTTGCCATGCCAGCACTTGTCGGTGTACCAGACAATGCAAAGACAAAACTTCCATTTCCATTATTTAGTAATCCAGAATCAAGTGTAGCTGTTAGGCCGATTACTCCTGTAGAATTTATACTTTGACTTTGATAGGAACCACCATTTCCGTTGACGTATGGCAGGCTCACTGTTTTCGTCGCGGCATCTGCATTGACTATGAGTGCCGAGCTAGTTGTGCTGAGATTGCAATCCAAAACTTGAATTGAACCGACGTGTGGCTTTACAGGGATTGAATATGTACAAGTTTTCCCTCCAAGTGTAATTGCAAATCTGGCAAATCCATAATTGTCGCAGACGCCTGTAACCGTTAGGTCTATGCTGCTGTCGCCAAGTTTTAGCTGACCGGCAGGTGCTTTTGCTGTGAGGCCTGTGACGCCCGAGGATTGAACGGTGATTGCATTATACGTTCCGCCATTGCCTTTTTTATACGGCAGCTTGATTATAACTCCAGTCACAGGTGAGTATAGTTGCAATATTCCGGTATTGGATCCTGTACTACAACTCAATGTGTCTAATCCAGCCAATGGGATTAAAACATTGATATTGTATACACATATTTTACCATTAAAATTCACAACAAAATTTGCTATTCCAGATGTTGTTGCGATTCC
>CANHJR010000190.1 GCA_947461165.1 Saprospirales bacterium
AAGCAATATTGCTGATGCCCAGTGGATAAACCCAATTGAAAACAAAAGTTGGATTGACGATATTTTATGAAGCAGATCTTAGAAAATTACAAGCATATTGAACGGGATGTTTACTATCTTATTCTTGCAGAATGGATGATTCAAATTATCAATGCTTCCTTTTTAATACTTGTTAGTTATTATCTGTTAGACCTTGGTTATAAAGATTATGAAATTGCAAAATTTACTTCATACCGTTACATATCTGTTTTGCTTTTTGGTATACCTTTTGGGTTCCTCTATAAGAAGATTCGACTCTTACCATTGATTCGAATAGGTAGTGTACTATTTGTTACCAATGCTATCGCGATAATTATTTTAGCACCATATCATTTGGATTGGTTAATGCATATATTAATGTTCCTTTTCGGCATATTTTTATTAATGTCCCATATCGCAGCGATGCCATTTTTAATGCGAATAATAGATCCTTCCAAGGTTTCATTAACCCTATCGCTTTATTTTCAAACTTGGGCTGCAGCTATTATTTTTATAGGAATCGTAACTTCTCTATATCATCATTTTATCAACAACTCCAATAATATAGAAAGCCTGCTCATCATCTTGTTTTCATTAGCATCGCTTGCTATCTATTTATTGTTTAAAATCAAGAACGTAGACACAAGACCAAAAAAAGTGATCTCGAAATCAACCATAGATAAAATAGACTGGAAAGAATGGATTCGAATAGGCCGTATCTTATTTCCGACAACTTTAATTGCAATTGGAGCAGGTTTCTGCATACCTTTTTTTAGTTTGTTCTTTTATTTTACTTATCAGTTAGATGCCGCACAGTATTCCAATATCGTCTCCTTTTCACATATCTTGGTTCTTGGGTTTATGATGTGTACGCCTTGGATTCGTAGGACATATGGATATAAGTTCGGAATTATTGGAATTCAATCATTAGGCATCCTTTCACTGATTATCCTGACTTGGTCGCACCATTGGTTAGCATTTCCCTACTCGATGTGGTTGGCATTGACAAGCTTTGCACTTCGACAACCTTTGATGAATTCTGCTCAACCATTGATCGCAGAGTTTACCCTGGAAAAAGTTGGACAACGCAATCAGCCTCTGGTACAAAGTATTGAAGCAACTATTTGGGCTGGCAGTTTTTGGATCAGTAGTCTCATTTTCTCATCCCTTCGTGAGGCCAATATCTCGTACTCAACAATTTTTAATATCACGATCTTATTGTATGTGTTTGGAGTGATCACTTGGCACGTTGTATTCAATTCATTTGAAAAAGAAGATTCGAAATCGACATAGACTATGAAGAAAATCCTTCTAATTTCAGACAATCATTCATATATTGACATCAAACTCAATACCTATATCAAAGAGGCTGATGAAATCTGGCACGCTGGGGATATTGGCAGTCTGGAAACTGTGGATTGGTTGAAGGGTTTTGGAAAGACATTGAGAGCTGTTTATGGCAACATAGATGATAAAAAGATTCGTGATTTATTTCCTGAAGACAATGTATTTCAAGTAGAATCTACAAAAGTATGGATGACGCATATTGGTGGCTATCCAGGACGGTATTCATCTAGAGTTAAGGCTTTGTTTCCTGTAATTGAACCAATGCTTTTTGTATGTGGTCATTCTCATATCGTTCGACTGGAACAAGATAAAAAATACAACCATTGGGTTTTCAATCCTGGTTCTTTTGGGAATGTTGGATTTCATCAAGTCAAAACAGCCATTCGGTTCACAATAGAAGAAAATAATATTCGCAATGTCGAAGTAATCAATCTTGGCCTCCGTTAAACATCAATAATATGATAAAAAAACAAGAAATTATCGATTCCTTAGATATCTATCTATCCAGATATCCAGATGATGTTCACGCTCTAAATACACTCGACTTTGTTGTGAAGACGGATTTGTTCTGGTCGAGGAGTCATCTTGAAGGTCATCTCACCGCATCCTCTTGGGTAGTCAATGATGACTATACGAAAGCGATCTTGTGCCATCATGGGAAACTCAATATTTGGGTGCAACTTGGCGGCCATATTGATGAAACAGACAATAGTTTGCAAGAGGCTTGTAGGCGAGAATTAGAGGAAGAATCCGGTCTTACTGAATTAGTACTATTGTCTCCCAATATTTATGATATAGATGTTCATCGTATTGCTGAAAACAAAGGCGTTCCAGAGCATCTTCACTATGACTTGCGAATGATTTTCAAAGCGAATTCTCAAGAAACGATTAATTTTGATATTGCCGAATCAAAAGATGTTCGATGGATAAATCGCAATGAAATTGTAAAATATAGTCAAGAACGAGCAGTACTTAGAATGGTTGAGAAAATGAAACTGATAATATGAAAATAGGAGTCACAGGCGGTATTGGATCAGGAAAATCATACATCGTTGAGGTTTTTAGAGCTCTAGGGGCTCGTGTATATCTTGCTGATCGACGAGCGAAAGAACTTATATGCCAACCAGAAGTTAAATCGAAAATCATCGCTTCTTTTGGTCCAGAATCCTTTTCAAACGACACATACAATATAGCCTATATATCTAAGATTGTTTTTGAGGACAGATCCAAATTAGACCTCTTAAATAGTATTATTCATCCGGCTGTTTTTGCTGATTTTGATCTATTCTGCAAAGAAAATATCCATTCTATAATTGTATACGAATCGGCTCTAATGGTAGAAACAAAACACACATATTTATTTGACAGAATTATTTTGGTCACTGCACCTTTAGAGCTTCGAATTGAACGGGTAATGAATCGAGACCAAATCACAAGAGAAGAAGTTTTGAAAAGAATGGCATTGCAATCTTCTGATTCTGAAAAGATGGTTTTTGCAGATTTTGTGATCGAAAATACAGAGAAAGAAAAAACAAAATCAGCGATCGAACAAATCTGGAACTCAAATTTTGATATAAAAGAAAGCTAAGTTATGCCCTATTGCAGTACTGAAATATACCCGGAATTTCAATCGAGGTTCAATCTTGAATTGCAATCCTATGCCGAGCAATTTATGACCAAGGAACGACCTGTTATTCTCAAAAAAATATTGGAGCAACGAACGCGCCACGTTACACTAATAGCAGAATCTTTGCTTGACGAGCACAATATTCATGCCTTGATGCGATCTAGCGAATGTTTTGGATTACAAGATTTTCACAATATACCATACAAGGATGCTATTCTCAAAAAGAACAAATCCGTAACTAGGGGCGCATTTCAATGGATGCACATATACAACTATGACCTACACGAAAATCCTACTACAGACTGTATTACATTTTTAAAAAACAAAGGCTTTGGGGTTTATGTGACTTCCTCCAATATAAGTGCTAGTTTCACACCTTATAATGTTCCAATAGAAAAACCGCTGGCAATTATGATGGGTAATGAACATCGGGGCATTTCCGAGGAAGCATTAGCGCTTGCAGATGGTGTTATTGAAATACCGATGTATGGATTCACCGAAAGCTTCAATGTATCTGTGGCTGGCTCCCTTATTCTATCG
>CANHJR010000191.1 GCA_947461165.1 Saprospirales bacterium
ATAACAGAAGCCACTATTGATGCTCAAGGTATGGAAATGCCAATTAAAACAACCGTAGTACAAAACAAAGGGTTGAAATTTGAAATGACAATTATGGGTATGGACAACTATATGGTTGTATCTCCGAAGGGAGGTATGAGTTTCTTCCCTGTAAGAGGTCAATCGTCTCCTGAAGCCTTACCTGAAGAAATGACCAAAGCGATGTCTAGTCGATTTGATATTCAAGGTGAGTTTATGAACACAAAAGAAAAAGGGACAAAATATGATTTGAAAGGAGAAGCAGATATCGAAGGAACAAAATGTTTCAAAATTGATGCTACGTTAGCTGATGGAAAGGTAAAAAACATATACATTGACAAAGAATCATTCTTAATCATTCGCGAATCGATGACTGTAGAGTCCGAAGGTCAGTCGACGGAACAAAATGCAAATTTTGGAGATTATAAAAATGTTGATGGATATATGATTCCTCATACCGTAGATTTAGGAATGGGGAAAGCTAAAACAAAAAAAATAACGATAAATTCTGCGATAGACGAAAAGATTTTTGAAATCAAACTATAACGAAATTTTAAATACACAAAAAAGCCTAGAAAATCGTCTAGGCTTTTTTTGTGTAATCAACCAACCAATTTTCACTAATTTCGCACCCATTTTAGAGGCAGCATGTTAGACAAATTAGAAAACTTATATATTAAATTTAAGCAATTGGAAGAGAAACTCAGTGATCCTGAGTCTACTTCAGATATGCAAAAGTTTAAATCCTTAAATAAAGAGTATCGAAATCTCGAGCCTATTGCGGAGAAGTATATCGAATACAGAGATCTTCTGTCAAATATTGAAACTAATCGAGATATCCTCAAAAATGAGTCAGATTCTGAAATCAAAGATATGGCTAAAATGGAGCTTGACGATTTGGTTCCTCAAGTTTCAGTTCTTGAAGAAGAGATAAAATTTATGTTGATCCCAAAAGATCCTCAAGATGAGCGAGATGCCATACTTGAGATCAGAGCAGGTACAGGTGGTGATGAAGCATGCATATTTGCAGAAGATCTGATGCGAATGTATATGAGATATGGTGAATCCAAAGGGTGGAGAGTAGAAGTAATGGATGAAAATGAAGGATCTACTGATGGTTACAGAGAGGTCGTTCTGAGTGTGAAAGGTGAAAATGTTTATGGAGACTTGAAATATGAATCTGGCGTTCACCGAGTACAAAGAGTACCAAAAACCGAATCTGCAGGTCGAGTGCATACTTCTGCCGCTACTGTTGCCGTCATGTTTGAGGTAGAAGAGTTTGATATTGACCTAAATCCTGCTGATATCGAAATGATTACCTCAAGATCTGGTGGTGCTGGTGGGCAGAATGTAAACAAGGTAGAAACAAAGGTTCAACTGACTCACAAACCTTCTGGAATTGTGGTTGTATGCCAGGTCGAGCGATCACAACATGGTAATCGGGCACGAGCAATGGATATGTTGCGTACAAAGTTATACGACAGAGAACTGGAAAAACGAGTTGGTGATAGAGATAGTCATCGAAAATCACTTGTTTCTACTGGTGATAGGTCAGCTAAAATTAGAACATACAATTATCCTCAAGGTCGAATCACTGACCATAGAATAAACAAGACAATATACTCCTTAGACACATTTATGAATGGAGATATTCAGGATATGATAGACTCTCTTAAGTTTGTAGAGAATGCAGAAAAGCTAAAAGAAGGAGCTTTTTAGGTTTATTATTCTAATCTCAATTGAGGGACAATAGTTCCATTTCTTGGGTTAAATCGAAATTCAATTTTCTTTATCTCTTCAGACGATTCGCTGCTATTCTTGTCAACCAAAATTTCCTTTATGGAATGCCAATATGGCAAATAATGAGTCAAATGTTTGGTGCTTTTCACTTTGGTTGTAAATCTATAGTCTAACCCATTTCTGTATGATTGATTCATTTTCCCATAATGATTGAGAAATAGATAACCATCCGAAATAATGGCTAAAATGGGCTTACCATCAACGGAATCTGTCGGAGAATTGTATTGATTTATCTGCATAGTGACTTTTTTGTATAGTCTATTTGGGTGCAAATAAAGAAGAGAATTTAAATCTGTATAAATTCCATCCGTTAATTCTTCAGAAGTGTAAAGTGGGTACTCCATTTTTTTCTTCACATCGATTTCTGTTAAATCATTTTCAGTGAGAATGATTTTATCCAGAGGTCTTACGTTGTTCAGGTTTGATTTGATAAACGAGCCAATCAATTGCCCTTCCCTCAACATAACACGTTCTGTAAGGATTTCCTTGTCTTCAAAAAATTCCCAAGTATCTATTGTCGCTATTCTTTTATAAGTTGGACCAAAATGAGAATACAATTCTGCAGAAAAGTTAACCGCCCCTTTATAATTCTTCTTCCAATGTGATTCAAACATTTTTAGTTCATAAAGCACCAAAAGCAATTCCCCATCACCACCATCATTGGGATTGATTTCAGTTAATAAATCGCTCAATTGAACGGCAATGGCAGGCAATGCAATCAGTCGCATTTGCGCTTCCTCGTTTTTAGCGTCAAACAATCCTATATTTCTTGTATCCGTTCGCATATCGAGCATTCGAATGGTTTTATAGAGACTGCTTTCACTTCTTTCACTTGGAATTGCAATTCGGAAATTGATATAATCTTCCTGAGACAATAAAAAGTTGACAAGGATAAGTGAACAAAATAAACTAACTAATTTCATGCCTATTGTTGATAATTATTCTAAACACAAATCAATGTGCCAAAAGTTCTCGAGCACTCGTAAGACTAGCTTGCGTAATATGCTCGCCACTTATCATTTGTGCGATTTCAATTTCCCGGTCAGCTTGATGTAGGAGCTTGATGTTTGTCGATGTAAAATTGTTTTCAGTTGTTTTAAAAACTTTGAAATGATGAAATCCTTGGCTAGCGATTTGTGGTAAATGTGTGATAGCAATAATTTGATGATTTTGGGATAACTTGGACAGCATACTGGCGACACGGTTGGCAACAAGACCTGAAACCCCAGTATCAATTTCATCAAAAACCAAGGTCGGAAGGGATATTTTGTCAGCCAATAATGACTTAATTGCTAGGACAAACCTCGACATTTCACCTCCAGAAATAGCATTTTTTAATTCTTTGAGAGATGTTCCGGCATTTGCAGTAAATAGGAATGTTACGTTGTCAAATCCTTGACTTGACAACAATTTCGGGTCTGCATTTATCTCAATTTCAAACTGTGAATTCCCCAATTCCAATTCTTTTAAATTTGTTACCAATTTGGATTCAATGGCTGATTTTATGGATTTTCGATTGTCAGACAATTGTTCGGCAGTGCTAATACAATCCTTTTCCTCTGATTGTATTTTTAGTTGCAATTCTTGAATTTTTTCTCCTAGATTTTCATTCCAATCTAGGGTTTTTTGAAGATTCATTTTATGCTCTGACAATTCCGCAATGGAACTAAATCCGTGTTTTTTTAAATTCTTAAAAATAAACTGTAACTGG
>CANHJR010000192.1 GCA_947461165.1 Saprospirales bacterium
AAAGAATCCTACCCAATATTTTGGATGTCATGTTTGATGATTACAATTATTATTTTGCAATGGTTTTGGCGCAAGAAATGGCTTTAGCACATAAAGATCAAATAGGCTTTATTAACTATTATTTGAAATATTTTATTTTACAATCGAAACTTTTTTATGTAAGTTTTTGTTCAATGATTGCTTGGTCGTATACCATCATTATTTTACTAAATTTAAAATTATATCAATACAATGGCAATTTCAATTACAAAAGAAAATTTTGAATCATTAAAAGCAGAAGACAAGTTAGTAGTAGCTGATTTCTGGGCAGAGTGGTGTGGTCCATGCAAAATGCTAGGTCCAATCATAGATGAATTAAGCACAGAATATGAAGGCAAGGTCAATATAGGCAAAGTTAATGTCGAAGACGAACAGGACCTCGCCGTTCAATTTGGCGTTAGAAATATACCAACGGTACTATTTATCAAAAATGGTCAAGTTGTGGATAAGCAAGTAGGTGCTGTTCCTAAGGCTACTCTTATCGAATTGATCGAAAAACACATGAATTAAACGAAATCATTAAACAATAATAAAATTAAACTATGTCATTAGTAGGTAAAAAAGCACCAAGTTTCAAAGCTGGCGCAGTCATCAATGGAGGTCAGGTAATAGCTGATTTCTCTTTAGATCAATTTATTGGAGATAAATACGTATTATTCTTCTTTTATCCGAAGGATTTTACATTTGTATGTCCTACAGAGTTACACGCATTTCAATCAAGACTTGAAGAATTTAAAAGTAGAGGTTGTGAAGTTGTGGCTTGTTCTACAGATACGGAAGAGTCTCATTGGGGATGGTTACAAATGGAAAAAAAACAAGGTGGTATCCAAGGTGTCACCTATCCAATCGTAGCAGATACTAGCAAAACAATTTCCATGAACTATGGTGTTCTTGCTGGCGATTATGATTATAATGATGAAGGACAAACTGTCGCTACAGGCCCTATGATAGCATTTAGAGGTTTATTTTTGATAGACAAAAAAGGAATTGTTATGCACCAATTGGTCAATTTCTTTCCTTTGGGTAGAAATGTAGACGAGGCTCTCAGAATGGTAGATGCTTTAAAGCATTTTGACGAGAATGGAGAGGTTTGCCCTGCTGACTGGTCACAAGGCAAAGATGCTATGAAGGCAACTCGAGATGGAGTCAATAACTACTTAGCTACGCACTAATTTTAAGTTAATTATTAATAAATAAATCCCAATGAACGCCTCAAAACGTCCATTGGGATTTATTTATTTATTAGGAAGGAACTTGCTAGCCGATTTTTGAATTAATATTCATACCTTTAATACATATTTTTCACTATGAAGAAATCAATCATTTTTGCACTCCTTTTGTTTACATCCATTATAAGCCAGGCTCAGTCTATAACCCAGCAAGAAAGAGCTGAAAAAAGTTTTGAAAAATTCAAGCAATTTTACTCATTGGTTTACAACTATTACCTGGACACCGTCGATTTTAATAAACTGGTTGAAACTGCTATCAATAAGTCTTTGGAAAACCTAGACCCACACTCAGCTTATCTTCCACCGCGCGAAGCATCAAGCGAAACAGATAGATTGAGAGGAAATTTTGAAGGAATAGGAATATCATATAATGTGCACCGAGACACCCTTCAGGTAGCCGATGTCATAGCAAACGGGCCGAGCGAAAAGATTGGTCTGCTGGCTGGCGACAAAATGATAAAGATCAATGATACTATTTTTGCAGGCAAAGGTTATAAGGCCGATGATTATGTCACCAGATTGAAAGGCAAGAAAGGCACCAAGGTAAAAGTAGAAATCCTGCGAAGCGGAAAACTTCTAGATTTCACCATTACCCGCGATGTCATACCGATGTATAGTGTCGATGCTTCTTTTATGACAGACAAAACGACAGGATACATTCGTCTCAATAAGTTCTCTGGAACAACACCTCAAGAAGTCGATACTGCCATAAAAAAACTTAAATCGTTAGGCATGGAGACCCTTATTCTTGACCTTCAAGGCAATGGAGGTGGCATGTTAACATCCGCGGTTGCCTTATCTGATGAATTTATTGAAAAGGATCGCTTACTAGTATATACAAGAGGATTACATTCTCCATACATGTCATACAACTCCACCCCATCTGGTCTCTGGAAGGAAGGAAAGGTCATCGTATTGGTCAATGAGCAATCAGCAAGTGCAAGTGAAATCCTAGCAGGTGCAATTCAAGACTGGGATCGAGGACTCATTGTCGGTAGAAGAACTTATGGTAAAGGGCTTGTGCAGAGACCTTTTAGCCTCCTGGACAATTCTCAGTTGCGATTGACTACTGCACAATACTTTACACCTTCTGGACGATGTATTCAAAAGCCTTATAATGATGACAAAGAAGACTATAGAGCTGACCTACTGCATAGAATGCAATCAGGACAACTCACAAAAGCAGACACCGTCAAAGTGCCTGACAGCCTTATGAAATTTACAGGAAAAGGAAGAAAAGTATATGGAGGTGGAGGAATTACTCCGGACATTTATGTTCCCATAGATACAACCATGAATTCTGACTATTATTTTCAGCTTTTCCGCAAAGGGATTTTAAATACGTTTACTACAGATTACACAACCAAAAAAAAGGTAGAACTTCTTATGAAGTTTCCAAATGAAGACTATTATGTGTCCAACTTTAAAATTACGGAAGAACTGATGAATCAATTAGTTGAAGCAGGTGAAAAAGAAGGCATAAAAAAATCTGACAGCAGCTTGATAAAATCCAAAAGGCTTCTAGAAACCGTTCTTAAGGCCAACATTGGAAGAAATTTATACAAAAGTTCAGCTTTTTACAAAGTAATCCTTGAAATCGACCCTTTATATCAGAAAGCAGTCAACGTTTCAAAAGAAAATTTTTCAAAGTACAATGTGCGAAATGAATAAATATCCTTTTGTCTTGATAACTACTTGATGTCTCTAAGTAGAAATTTTTAATTTTGTCATATTACTCGATAAACACTCAATGAAAAAAATAGGCTTATTTTATGGTACGGACACCGGCAACACGGAAGTAGTATCTAACAAAATGAAAGAAATGATCGATGCCCAACTCGGCGAAGAGGTGGTCGATGTGATAGAAATCTACAAAAAAGAACCCTCCGAATTTGATAACTATGAGAACATCATCATTGGAATGCCAACCTGGTATGACGGTGAACTTCAAGGCGATTGGGAAACGTTTCTACCAAAATTTGAAATCATAAATTTTAAAGGAAAAAAAGTGATTTTTTTTGGTCTTGGTGATCAATATGGATACTCCTTTTATTTCTGCGATGGACTCGGTGTTTTTTACAACATGGCCAAAAATCAAGGCGCTGAAATACATTGCCTCTGGCCAACTGACGGATACGAATATGATGCGAGTAAGGCTGAAATTGATGGACAATTGGTTGGGCTCTGCCTTGATATCGACAATCAGGACGATCTCACTCAATCCCGATTAGATAAATGGGTACCGATGGT
>CANHJR010000193.1 GCA_947461165.1 Saprospirales bacterium
ACGACCAAAGGTATCCAGGCAAATGTGAAGTTGTCCGAAAGTCCCCATCCTAACCCTAGAACAATAAGTGAAACCGATATCCATATACGGTTGAATACATAAAACTGAAGAAATGGGTTGTTGTTCATAATCTGATAATATAAATTAATTTAAGCTGCAAAGATAAGGCTCTGCCTTTAGATCTTAAAAAAAAAGCACAATCAAAAAAATGATTGTGCCTTCTACAATAGAAAAAATAAATCTCTTTTTATCTCACACCATGCATCATTTGAAGGAGTTTGCGACTCAAGAAAAATAGAATCAACGAGGATAATCCTGCCATAAATACAAATAACATAAAGAAATCGTACAAATTAGCAATTTTAAATCCTAAGAATGACTTAGGGGTAACAAGCTGAGACTCGCTCATAGATTTGACCAAGCTAGCTTTTAAATTCTCATCGGCAATACCTTCCAAATTTACCTTTTCAAGTGGAATAGACGCTTGTCCATCGATTGTAGACATTTTGGTGATATCAAAATCCGCAGGAAGAACGGCAACATTATTTTGTTTTTCAAAATTTTGAATTGTCGAAATGGAGGTATTTGCTTCTGGGTAGAGTGCACTAAGTGTTCCAGCAAACTTATTGGCAGCAGCGGTGCTAAGGAACCAGACGCCCATAAGCAATGAAGCAAATTTGACTGGAGCTAATTTATTGACCATGGATAAACCAATAGGCGATAGACAAAGCTCTCCAAAAGTATGGATCATATATAAACTAACCAACCACATCATACTTACTTTAGCTCCAGGTGATATACCTTGAACTCCAAAGGCAATTACCAAATATCCAATGGCAAGAAAAAACAAACCAATGGCTTGCTTATATGGAGAAGCAGGCTCGAGATTTTTTCCACCAAGTTTAGTCCATAATGCAGCAAACAATGGTGCAAAAATGACTATAAATATAGCATTCAGGGATTGAAACATACTAGCCGGAATTGTAGCCATTGTCTCGCCTTCGGCAGGAATTTCGAATATTTTCTTTCCGAAAAACAAAAATGCTGTAGTCAGTAAAAATAAAATCAATTCTCTGAGACCCTTTTTCTCATTATTGAATTTAGTGAAAACGTTATATCCGATAAAAGCAAGAATAATCATAAGGAGGCCATAGATCGAGGTCAGTACCATTGGGCTAAATTGCCATCCAACAGTTCTCTCTGTTTGTTCACTAGCAAAAAACGTCAGTGACGCACCAGCTTGTTCAAAAGCAGACCAGAAAAATATGACAAAAAATGCCACAATATAAATAACCCAAACGCGATCTTTTTCTTCTTTTGAAAGCGATTTGTCTGAAATTATCAATCCAGGAGCAGCAATAGATGCTGAGAAAATAAAGGACCCAATCAAATCAATATCAAAAGCGTATTTAAAAACTAGAAACAAACCAATAAACACTGCGGACCAGAATCCAATTTGACCTTTGGAAAATTCAGATTGAACCTCATCTATCGTATCAATATCAACTACTTTTCGACTAACATTTGGCGATGAACCGATAGCATCACCCGTAGGCGTCACCAAATAATGGTCTTTTAGCCAAATAAAGAGCAAAACACTCACAATCATACCGCAACCTGCAGCAAAAAAGCCCCAGCGAAAATCAGCAGGATTGCCGGTATCACCAAGCGCTCCGCATATCAATGGAGCTATAAAAGCGCCAAGATTTATTCCCATATAAAATATAGTAAATGCTCCATCCACTCTTTTATCTCCTTCTGGATATAATTGTCCAACCATTGTTGAAATATTAGGTTTAAAGAAACCATTTCCAAAAATCAAAAATGCCAAAGCAATATACATGATCAAAGAAGCGGTAGAGGTATTGGTATATAAACTTCCACTTGTAAACATAAGGAATTGACCGATCGCCATCATGATGCCACCGATAATAATTGATTTTCGATTGCCCCAATACCTGTCAGCCATATATCCACCGATAAGCGGAGTCAGGTAAACCAGACCGGTATAACTGCCATAGACAGAATCAGAAGCAAATGCTTTGTCAAATAGTAAGGCTTTTGTAACATAAAGGATAAGCAATGCCCGCATACCGTAGTAACTAAATCGCTCCCACATTTCGGTTACAAACAAAACATACAATCCCTTTGGATGACTATTCGAATTACTCATATTTATTTTATGTAAATTGGTTAGACCTCAAATAAACTAAATTTAGATCAATTCTGAATAAAAAAAAAGCTACCTAGATTCTAGGTAGCTTTGTATTTGTAATAATAAAGAACTTACTATAGCTGTATTGTTTTCAAGACTGTTGGTCTAGAACCCATCGCCACGTTAGGATAATCATATTTTAATACGACATTAAACGATTTCCCAGTACCTCTTCCTTTTTGAGTAATATCAAAATGGTGCTCATAATTTACAGACATATCGTTCACCGCTGGTGTTGTACCCGTAGCAGAGGCATCTGTATATGTTATGCTTATGTTAGAACCTAAGTCTGTAGTTGATGCAATTCCTATCATAAATGATTTCGCATTAGTCTGGAAGCTATTTCTGATAACGAGTCGGTTCGGGTTTTTTGGATCGATGGTAGCTGAAAAACTTTCAGGCTCCGTTGTATTCAATCTTTGGGTTGCATCATCATAGATTTTCAAAAATTGGAACTTAGCGTCTGGTGATTTGACTTCAGGGACAGTGGTGTTGATATTTCCACAGCCAACAACAAATACAGTTGCTAAAATTGCAATTAAATATGTAAGTTTTTTCATTTTATTCTTTTGGTTTTACTTTGCAAATATAAAGGAATAATTTATTTCGTAATTATTTTTTTATTCCTTGGGTAAAGATACAATTGACTTCCTCATTAAGTAAAATCCGAAAATTGATGGAACCAATACATTGATCATCCATATCAGATAATTGACGGCCATGAGCTGTAAAAAATTGTCTGTATGTGAGCTAAAGATGAATGCAACCAGGTTAGCCCGAATGCCCACATCTAAAAAGCCAAGGGAAGGAATGACAAATTGAGCTAGAAAATAAACCCCGCACAAAATGTAAAATTCAAGCTCTGGGAAATTTTCAAAAAATAAAAACATCAATAACCAATATTGGGTTACAAAAATAAGAAATCTAGTAGCGCCTATGAATAATAGTTCTCGTTTTAGTTTTTGAGAATAATGTAAAACGTTTTCTATGGATTCGAATGTTTTCTTAAGAGATTTTATTTTTTCAAACAAATGCAATGTCCATTCTGGCTTCCAAAACATAGTGAACCAAAACGCCAAGTCCAATAAACTTATGATACAAATAAAGCCAATAAGAGGCATCGTCACGCCCAAAATAGCAATCTCCTCATGTGGTATGATACTCATAAGATAGGAAACTAAGAGAAACAAAAGCCCAACGAAGGGTGAAGCCACTTTCTGGACAATAGACACATAATATGCAATTCCATAGCCTTCGGTGCGATTCTCCTCCTTTAATACCATTGGTCTTCCGGTCA
>CANHJR010000194.1 GCA_947461165.1 Saprospirales bacterium
AAAGAAAATAATGAAAACATAAATCATTTGTTTCAATCCTTGATTAGTAAGAGTCCCAAGCAATATCAGGTTTTGATAGATTTTTATTCTATTTATAAGCAAGAAGGTGCTGTCAAAAAATCAATACTTTCTGAGAAGTCCGATTCGCATGCGGTAGCCATTAGTTCGCTCAAAACAAAAGGAATTTTTCTAGAATATTCCAAACAGATTGATCGATTTTCCATGACGAAAAACACTTCCAATAAGAAGGTTCATTTGTCTGAAAAACAAGAAGATGTGTACAAGAAAATGACAAATATATTTGAAGAAAAAAATAGTTGTCTGCTCAGAGGAATTACAGGATCAGGAAAAACTGAAATATACATTCAATGGATTCAAGAAGCGCTCGCACGAAACGAAACCGTGCTCTACATTCTACCTGAAATAGCACTGACGCAGCAAATCGTCACTAGATTGTCCACTTATTTTGGAAATGATTTTTTAGTTTATCACTCGTTGGTCTCGGCAAATAAGAAATATGAGCTTTGGAATAAGGTTTTGCGCGATGAAGCCAAGCTAATTGTCGGCACAAGATCCTCTATTTTTCTGCCATTTACCAAATTGGATAGAATCATAATCGATGAAGAGCACGATGGCTCATTAAAACAGATGGATGCCAATCCAAAATTTCATGCGAGAGATAGTTTGATCCATTATGCACGTTACTTTCATGCGAAAATACTTTTAGGATCTGCCACGCCTTCCGTTGATTCCTACTTCAATGTATTGGAAGGGAAATACGGCTATTTGGAGCTGTTGGAGCGATATGGTCTTGCCAAGATACCAACAATTGAAATCGTCAACCTCAAAGATCCAGAAGTGATTTCAGGTATGAAAGGGGATTATTCGGCTAAGCTGTTTCAGGCTCTTGAGCTCGTCAAAAGCAGAGGAGAGCAGTCTATTTTATTCCAAAATCGCAGAGGATATTCCCCCTATATTCAATGCAATACCTGCGGAGATATTCTAAAATGCCTGAATTGTGACGTGAGTCTAACGTATCATTCATTTCAGAATATTTTAATTTGTCACTACTGCGCCAAGAAATATCCGATGGCTAAGTTATGCAGCAACTGTAAGAGTCCTGAATTGAAAACAAAAGGACTTGGTACCCAAAAGGTAGAAGAAGAAATTCAATTGTTCTTACCCGATTTGAAATTAGGTAGATTGGATACTGACGTCGCTAAAAGTGCTCTGAAGATTGACTCTATTCTGGAAGAATTCAAATCAAAAAGACTTGATGTATTGATAGGTACACAAATGGTTTCCAAGGGGTTAGATTTTGAAAACTTAACATTGCTTGGTGTGATTCAAGCAGATGTTTTCTTTTCCATTATTGATTATAAATCAGACGAAAAAGCCTACCAAGTGCTATCTCAGGTTTGTGGTAGAGTCGGGCGAGGGAAGAAGCCAGGTCTTGTCTTGGTTCAAACGATGCAACCCGATCACAAGGTGCTCCGCTATGTCGTGAATCAAGATTGGAATGCCTACATTTCCGAGGAATTATCTTCACGAAAGGAGTTTATTTATCCTCCATATTGTCGAATGATCAAAATAGACATTCGCCATTTGAAGCTGGAACTAGTGGAAATCTATGCTCAAAAAATAGCTGACAAGATAAAAAAACAGGTTCCAAGCCATGTTTTAGGTCCAATCACGCCAATGATTACTCGAATTCGAAATCAATATATCAAAGAAATCATTATCAAACTGCCTAGAAATAAGGAATTGAGGGCCAATAAGAATCTTATCAAATCTATTGTTGATTCAGAGCTCATCACAATGCCTAATAAAAATTTTTCAATTGAAATTATAGTTGATATCTAACTTATGGAGGAGACGATACATCAATACGTTATGGAGCGGTGCTTCGAACTGGCGGAAAAGGGAAGAGGCAAAACAAAAGGAAACCCCCTTGTAGGCGCCGTATTGGTGTATCAGGATAAGATCATCAGTGAGGGCTTTCATTCTGTTTTTGGTGGGGATCACGCCGAGGTAGATTGTTTAAAAAACATCACAGACAAGTCTATTTTAGACAACGCTACTCTTTATATATCGCTTGAACCATGCAATTTCCTTGGTAAAACACCTGCATGTACAGAGCTCATTAAATCGAAAGGTATAAAAAAGGTAGTCATTGGGTCGCTCGATTTCAATCCAATGGTCAAAGGCAATGGGATCGAATATTTGGTTCAATCTGGAATAGCTTGTATCAATTTGAATCTTACAGAAAGACAAATCGCGCTGAATACGAAGTTTTTCATTAACCAAACCCAGAAGCGTTCGTTTTTCCTTGGAAAGTTCTCGACAAGCAAAGATGGATTTATCGGAAATCAGCATAAGAGAACAAAAATCACAACGGAAGAAATGGACTATTTCTCCCATCAAATAAGAGCAGAATCAGACGCTATCCTCGTAGGTAAAAATACCTGGCTGGCAGATGTCCCAAGGTTGGATGCCCGATTATACAATGATTTGAAACCGAAGATTGTCATTCTATCATCAGATCCAATGGAGAATATAGCGCCAAGGGAAGACCAGGAAATCATCAACTTGAACCTAAAGCAAGACCATACACACAAAACAGTGAAATGGATCAAGCTAAACACGCTAGATCCATTGGAAATAGGAGAGAAACTCCTGAGCTTAGGCCTGTATCAAGTGATGGTAGAAGGTGGATCTCAGGTTTTGGAATCCTTTGATAAGGCGCAATGTTTAGATGCATTCATCGAAATCACCAATGACCGTTTGATATTGTCAGAAGGTGTTTCCAAGCCAAATATCAATGTTGTCAACTATGACCTTGTCCATCAGTTTGAACACCAAAATCAATCCCGCAAGGATTTTATTCATAAAATTGAACCCAAAACATGATTTATTTGATTCTTAGCATCGTCTCCTCAGCTAGTTTGTTGGTTTTTTTCAAGCTATTTGAGAAGTATAAGGTGAATGCTCCCCAAGCGATTGCTGTAAATTATTTCGTCGCCGCAACTGTCGGGTATGTCATGATGGAAAATCGCATTCAAATGGGTTCTAGCAATCATAATTTGATCATATTGTCATGTTTTTTAGGGATTTTATTCTCTTTGATTTTCAATTTGAGTAGATATACGACTCAGAAAGTCGGTTTGGCGATCACAAGTGTCGCGATGAAACTTGGCGTGGTTTTTCCCGTTATTTTTGGGATATTGTTGTATTGTGAAACGTTTCAAGAAGCAAACTATTTCGGTGCATTTCTGGGCCTCGTTGCCATTATCTTATTGAATTACAAACCCAGCTCAGGTACCAATTCTAGTGTCTCTAGCAAATATCTCATTATTTTCCCATTGTTGGTTTGGTTTGGATCGGGAATATGCGATAGCAGCGTTCAGTTTGCCGAAATTTCCTTTCCCAAGGAGACGCAAGCAGGTAGTTTTGCCTTTATGACCTTCTTAGCCGCTGGAGTATCTACTCTCGGGTTCAATCTTATCAAT
>CANHJR010000195.1 GCA_947461165.1 Saprospirales bacterium
CATCAATAGCTAAAGGTAAATCGATACCATTGAACGTTACAAATTCTTTCGTAGCAATTTTAAAACCTCGTTGTACGGTCACTCCTTGATTTAGGTTTATATGATTCTCAAAAAAACAAACCCGAGGATGTTGCCCAAAATTATCTTTGATAATCTTAACTGAATTATCCCGACTGCCATCGTCTATAAGTATCAATTCAAAATCTTCGAAATCAGCCTCTAATTTAGATAAAGTCTCCTCCAAAGCTTTTTTCACCAACACCTCTTCATTGTATATTGGGATAACAAGCGATAAACTTGTGGTACATTTTTGACTCATTACTTCATTATTTTTTGAAGTGTTTCTACGACATAGTTTTGCTCCTTCTCTGTCAATCCAGGAAAAATAGGAATAAAAAATGTATTTTTTGCTAAATGACAACTTACAGGAAAATCATCATCTTTGAAATTCATGGCATCAAAAAATGGTTCCTGATGTAATGGTTGAATTCCGTAGCGCACCGAAATATTATTTTCAGTCATTTTTGCAATAATTTCTTCTACAGTCAACTTAGCATCATCGGTCAATTTAAGGCAATAAGAAGACCAAGCAGGAGTTGCGTATTCTGGTACAAATGGAATTTGAATACCTGGAATAGTAGAGAGTTTTTCATTGTAATATCTAGCTTGTCTAGCTCGTTCTGATATGATATAATCAATTCGATCCATTTGTGCTATCCCCATTGCCGCTTGCATGTCTGTCATTCGATAATTATAGCCACTATCATAATATTTCTGCAGAATCATCCCTTTAGCCTTATGTCTTTCCAAATCGGACACGGATGCTCCAGTCGCTCTCAATATCCTTGCATTCTCCGCAATCTTGTCATCATTCGTGACTAATGCTCCACCTTCACCCGTGGTGATCATTTTTCTAGGATGAAAGCTAAATGTAGTCAATAGGGCTTTCTTTCCAAGAAATTCACCTTTATATTTCGCTCCAAAAGCCGTTGCTGCATCATCTAAAAGTATAAGATTATGCTTATCACAGATTCGCTGCAATTCATCAATATCATTTGGTAGCCCAATCTGATCAATATTAAGAACTAGCTTTGTTTTAGGAGTAATGGCTGCTTCAATTTTTGATGGATCAATGTTGTATGTTTTGGGATCGACATCCACAAAAATGGGGTTAGCACCTGCCATCTTGATAGCATTTACATTTGCCATGCAAGTAAAATTAGCAGCAATGACATCGTCTCCATACTTCACACCTGCTATTTTCATTCCAATATGCATGGCAGAGGTGCAAGCATTCATAGCTATTACGTGCTTTACTCCTAAAAAATTGGCTAATACCTGTTCAAATTCTTGAACCTTTGGACCTTGACTCACCCAACCACTTAAAATTACATCTTTCATAGCATACCATTCCTCTTCGCCAAGAAGTGGTTTCATAAAAGGTACCTGATTTTCGAATAGATTATTTGTCATTTATTCTTGTTTAAAACAATTTTTTCCAATCTAATTCCGAACAGTTTCTTTTCATAACTGCTGGAGCACCAAACGCCAATTGATTGTCATAAATATCTTTTGTCACAATCGACCCCATTCCTACGATAGCGTCTTTTCCAATATTCGTTCTAGCCATGATCGTTGCATTTGAGGCTATGAATACATTCTCATTTATGACGCATCTGCCACCGACGACTGCTTTAGGTGAAATACTACAATAATCTTTTAAAACGGTATCATGCTCAATGATAGCTCCATTGTTTATCAAACAAAAATTGCCAACTTCAGCATTTGAATTTATAATAGAATTTGCGCATATCGTGTTACCTATTCCGAGATTGGCACTGTTTGCAATAAACGCATTTTTGTGAATCACATTTATCCAATCAATTTCATAATCTTTATAAGTATCAACAATTTTTCTTCTTGTATAAGGATTGCCAACTGCCAACGAAATTTTGAGATGTTTGGCCATTGATGTCGCCATTTCAAAAGAAACAACTTCTGAACCATTAATTCTTTGGCCCACCATACTACTATTTTCGTCTATGAAATAAACATCATGGACGCCATTATAATCTAGGATGTCCTTGACTACTCTTCCTTGTGCACCAGACCCAAAAACAAAAATAGGGTTCATCAATAATTATTCAATTCCTTTATAACGTAACTCACTTCGTCCTCCGTCAATTCAGCATACATAGGCAATGAAACACAATGCTCTGCTAAATATTCACTTGCAGGCATGGACCCAACTTTATAATTAAGGCTGCTATATGCTTTTTGCAAATGACAAGGAACAGGATAGTGTAGTCCCACATTGATTCCTTTTTCTGCTAGGTACTTGATCAAATCATCTCGATTATCCGTAGTTATAACAAAAAGATGATAATTTGAAACAGCCCATTCTGGTTGAGATTGAAGCTTGATTTTTGGATTGGAAATCTCAGTTTGATATCTATTTGCATAGTATCTGCGCTTAGCATTCCATTGATCGAGATACTTCAGCTTGATGGTAAGCGATGCACCTTCAAGTCCACCCATACGATAATTATATCCAATTTCATCGTGATAATATCGCACTTTCATCCCATGATTTCGCAGAGAAAGAAGACGATTATATATTGTTTCATCATCGGTTGTGATACATCCAGCCTCCCCTGTTGCACCTAGGTTTTTTCCAGGATAAAAACTAAACGTCGCCAATTTGGACAATGATCCAGCTTTGCGATTATGGTACAAACTTCCTTGCGCTTGAGCCGCGTCTTCCATCAAAAAGATATTGTGTTTATCACATATCTTCTGAACGACATCCACATCAAATGGCTGACCATAAAGATGAACACCTATGACACCCTTGGTCTTGGAGGTAATCGCAGCTTCAATTTTAGCGGCGTTAATCTCCCAATTATCATCATTGCAGTCTACAAAAACGGGTGTCGCTCCTACATGGCTTGGACCCCAAGCAGTGGCAATGAAGGTATTGGCAGGAATGATAACCTCGTCTCCAGCTTCGACTCCAAGGGCTATCATCGCCAGGTGAAGTGCAACTGTTCCGTTGGAAAGGCCCACACAATATTTTACACCACAGTATGACGCAAATTGTTTTTCAAATTCTTCAACGTATTTTCCTCCAGCAAATGCACAATCATCATAAACCTTATCATAAAGTTCAAAGATCTCCGCTTTTACTTGTCGTTGTTGTCCTTTTAAATCAAGGCAATTAATCGTGTTCATTTTATATTCAGTCTATATTTTTCATAAATTTGGCAGGATTGCCCGCAACAATAGTGTTTGGATCCACGTTTTTGGTGACAACACTTCCTGCGCCTATGATCGCGTTCTCCCCAATTACTACTCCACATAAAATAGTGGCATTTGAACCAACCGATACACCTTTCTTCAATAAGGTTTTTTCCATTTTCCAATCAGCCTTTGTCTGCATACTCCCGTCCTTATTGGTGGCCTTTGGTATTCGATCATTGATAAACA
>CANHJR010000196.1 GCA_947461165.1 Saprospirales bacterium
ATGTTTCATTACCTCTGCTCTCAATGATTCCCAGTCATGTCTTGAATTTCCTGGATCGACATTCCACATATCGAATTGGAAAATACCTTTGGAAAGAGGTGAGCCTTGGAAAGATGAATATGGTCCTTCTTCTTTTGCCAATTCTATCGAAGTCTTCATAGCCGCATAGTAGATGGTCTCAAAAATATCTTTGTTGAGCTTCATAGCAGGCTCACTATCAAAAGGATATCTCATCATGATGAAAGCATCAGCTAAACCCTGTACACCTATTCCTATTGGTCGATGACGCATGTTGCTGTTTTGTGCTTCGATGATAGGATAGAAATTGACATCAATTATTTTGTTCAAATTTCTGGTGACACGCATCGTGACTTCCTCTAGTTTCGCAAAATCGAAGGTTTTATCATCTTTGACAAACTTGTTTAGTGCGATAGATGCCAAATTACAAACGGCAACTTCATCCTCGGAAGTGTATTCTATAATTTCAGTACATAGGTTGGAACTCTTGATAGTTCCTAGATTCTGCTGATTAGACTTTCTATTGGCGTGATCTTTGTACAAAATGTAAGGAGTACCTGTTTCTACTTGTGATGCCAATATTTTCATCCAAATATCAGACGCCTGAACTACTTTTTTCGCTTTTCCTTCAGACTCATATTTTTCATACAATGCTTCAAATTCTTCGGAGTGGGTATCCGCTAGGCCAGGACATTCATTTGGACAGAAAAGTGACCATGGTTGACCTTCTTTGAGGCGTTTCATAAATAAATCTGGAATCCACATGCCATAGAACAAGTCTCTGGCTCTCATTTCTTCCTTGCCATTGTTCTTCTTGAGATCCAAGAATTCCGCAATATCTGCATGCCATGGTTCGAGGTAAATTGCAAAGGCTCCTTTTCGTTTGCCACCGCCTTGATCGACGTATCGTGCAGTATCGTTGAAAACACGAAGCATTGGTACAATACCATTGCTTGTGCCATTTGTTCCTTTGATATAGCTTCCGTTGGCTCTGATATTGTGAATACTCAAGCCAATTCCACCAGCACTTTTAGAGATCTGCGCACATTGCTTGAGGGTATCAAAAATACCATCGATGCTATCATTCTTAGTCGTCAATAGAAAACATGAGGACAATTGTGGCTTCGGAGTACCTGCATTGAATAGGGTAGGTGTTGCGTGTGTAAACCACTTCTCACTCATCATATTGTATGTCTCAATTGCTGCGGCAATATCTGTTTTGTGAATTCCTACAGCTACACGCATAATCATATGTTGCGGACGCTCTACAATTTTGTTGTCTATTTTGAGTAAATATGATTTTTCTAAGGTTCTAAATCCGAAATAGTCATAGAAGTAATCTCTCGCACCGACGATGGCAGCATCCAAGGCATCTTTGTTGTCCTTGACAGCTTGATATACATCCTCTGCGATCAACCCTGCATCGTGACCCGTTTCTTTTTGAACATAATTGTACAAATCTGAGATAACATCAGAGAATTTTTTCTTTGTATTTTTATGTAAATTGGAAATAGCAATTCTAGCAGCCAACACCGCATAATCAGGATGTATTGGGGTCATAGACGCGGAGGTCTGAGCAGCTAGTTCATCTAATTGACTTGTAGTTACACCGTCAAAAATACCTCCGATAACATACTTTGTGACTCGTTGGGGAACCACAAAATCAGGATTTAAACCATAACAAAGCCTTCGGACTCTTTCGGTTACTTTGTCATACATTACGGGTTCTTTTTGACCGCTTCTTTTAATTACATACATATAGTTATACTTTTATTGTCTTTTCTAATTTTTTAAAAATCAATATCATCTGTTGATGTTGGTATGGAGATGTTTGTATCTTCGCTAGATTTGTCTACACCTGCTTTATTATATTCGCCTACTTTTCTTTCAAAGAAGTTGGTCTTTGGTCGCATAGATATCATATCCATCCAAGGAAATGGGTTTGTAGCATTATAAATTTTTGGACATCCTAAGTCACCAAGCAAACTATCTGCTACAAATTCAATATATGTACACATATTGTCAGAATTCATTCCGATCAAGGACACAGGCAATGCTTCACTCACAAATTCTTTTTCATATTCTACGGCCTCTGAAATAATTGCTGTCACTGTTTCGACAGGTAATTTTCTTTCAAGCATGGAGTACAATAAACATGCGAATTCACAATGTTGACCTTCATCTCTTGAAATCAACTCATTAGAGAAGCTTAGACCTTTCATGAGTCCTCGGCTATTCAACCAATAAATAGAACAGAAACTTCCTGAGAAGAATATTCCTTCTACAGCTGCAAACGCAACCAATCTTTCTGCAAATGAAGTAGATTTTTCAATCCATTTTAGCGCCCACTCGGCTTTTTTCTTGACACAAGGCACCGTTTCGATAGCGTTGAAGAGTTTTGTTTTCTCTGCACTGTCACTGATATAGGTATCGATCAAAAGGCTATAGGTCTCTGCATGAATATTTTCGATGGCTACTTGGTAACCATAAAAACAACGAGCTTCAGGAATGGTAACATCTTGCATAAAGTTTACTACAAGATTTTCATTGACAATACCATCACTTGCCGCAAAAAAGGCTAAAACATGGCTGATAAAATGTTTTTCATCCGCAGTCAATTTGTTATGCCAATCTTCTAAATCTGGCTGCAAATCAATTTCTTCTGCAACCCAAAAGCTATTCACAGCATTCTTGTACATTTTCCAAATATTGTCATATTGGATTGGGAATAGTACGAAACGCTCCTGTGTAGCTTGTAAAATAGGCTCTACAAAGGTTTTTTCTGCATTCATTTTTTTTAAAAGATTAATTATGTGTTTGGAAAAATATCCGTCCTTAAATTCTGACAACAAAACTAATTCTAAACTTTAAGCATTTTCATAATTGTATCCACATAGTGTTAAAAAAAATCTTCATAGATTTGCAGAGGCAGTAAAATCAACCATTGACAACAATTAAGGTATCCGATCTAACCAAACGATTGAAAACGTATGCGCAAAGCATTGGTTTTCAAGATATTGGTGTGTCGAAAGCGGAGGAGTTAACCAAGGAGGCAAAACAACTAGAACGTTGGCTACGATTGAATTTGCAAGGTGAAATGAGCTACATGGAACGAAATTTTGATTTGAGGACCAATCCACAACTTTTACACCAAGGAACCAAATCAATAATTAGTTTTTCGTATAATTATTTCACCGAAATTGACACAAAAGATCAAAAAATTAAAATTTCAAAGTATGCACAGGGCCGAGATTATCATAAGGTCGTCAAAAAAAAATTAAATCAGGTCATTCAATGGCTGCAAACCGAAATTGGAGATATCAATGCGCGAGCCTTTGTAGATAGTGCTCCCGTGATGGAACGAGAATGGGCTAAGCGAAGCGGAATAGGATGGGTAGGCAAGAATTCGTTGTTACTAACCAAATCAAAGGGA
>CANHJR010000197.1 GCA_947461165.1 Saprospirales bacterium
CTTTAAGATAACCAATTTAGATTGAACCGTTGTTTTATCATTTCCAAAGAGAACGATGTAATTCCCATTTGATAACTGATTGAGGTCTACACTATTCTTTCCTAGATTTGAAATTTTTGTATTGAATACCTTTTGTCCAAGTGTGTTCAACAACGTCATGTCAATTGAATTGGATTTAGAATTATTCTCCACAGTCACCATACCATTCGATGGCACAGGATACATATTTACAGCTATCGAGTTGTCAGCAGAATAAATACTTGTCGTTCTCTTATAGTTATAATATTCAAAATAGAATGTACCGCCACCATTGATCGATATTAGTTTTGGAATCATCGCTACGTGCAAATTGTTTTCCTTACCAAGAACTACGTTTTTAGGTATGCTAGAAGCAAAATTGATAGGACTTGTTATGTTTTTAATAACATTGCTATCCAAAGGTACAAAGGTAGAATTGATAAATGAAACTTCATTTAGTGGCATTTCAGATGAATAGTTGAATATATCAAATGCGGTATTCATTGCGTTTAGGAATCCATTTCGCTCCTCTCTATCAAAATAGAATTTGACATCATAAGGATAAATGATTTGATTCAAGCCATTCGATGTATCAGCTTTTACATTATACCATCTTCTTTTACCAATAAGAGCAGCACGACCTGTCAAAGGATCAACTGGCGTTTCTTCAACAATTTCCTTCGTATACCTTACTTCAGGTATGAATATGATATTTTTATTGGCATCTGTCTTTCGTATTGCGAATAGAACTTCATACAGATTGGATGGATGCATATAATATGACCAACCATTAGCATCTGTACATTGTTCCTGAAGATTAGTCATATCCGTAAATTTAACTGCTGCCAACTTATTTGGATCAATTGTTCTAAGGATCACATTATTCGATGGGAAGTCAAGACAATAGGAGTTGCGTACGTGGCATTTGATGATTTGAATAGTAGAATCAATATTGGTTGCCGTATACGTTTTACCAGTCGCTCCAGGGATTGCAGTATTGTTTTTGTACCACTGAAATGAATCGGTATTCGTTGCATCAATTGTCATGGTGTGCGAAGAAGCACTACAGGATGTGCCTCTCAATGGTTGAAGTGTAATTTTCTGTTCAGGCATTATTTTTACTAATACTTTGAAACTAGTATCTGCAGGACACCCAATTGCGGTTGCTTCAGGTTGTGCTGTCATATAATAAGTACCTGAAAATGTACTGTCAATTCCAAATCCTGAAGAATATTCCTCAAAAGGATTGTTGAGATTTTTGGTGCCTCGAAACCATTTGAAGCTGTTTGGAAGAACACTGACGTAAGTTGTTTTAAAACTTATTGAACCTTTATTGCAAGCCAAGACCAATGTGTCCATCGAGGATAATACTTTTCCATTAAAAGACATCGATATGATGATTGGGCATTCCGTAGGCGATACCATTACGGTGTCAGAATAGATAGTATCACCACAAGGGTTTGCATCAATAATCTGCAAATGGTAGGATCCCGAGTCACGTGAGGTAATCAAATCATTTAGGAATAATGAGTCTGTGGTAATTCCTAAAGATACACCATCCTTGAACCAATTATATGCAAACGGACCGCTACCTAAAACTTTTGCAAATAAAACAGTGTTCATTTGAGCATTGTCCTTGAATTTAAAGTCTAAGGGTTGTGTTCCAATCATTGCAGGTCTTCTGATATCTTGATTAAACGTATTGGTAAATGTATCTCTACATCCTGGCAATGCTTTGATATTTAAGACATAGTTTCCTATATCCGCAATCGTTGAATTCGGTTTAATAAAAGTATCACCACCTGTATAACCAAGACTTACACCATTCTTGCTCCAATCTTTTGTTCCATTTTCTGCAAACGCAAGAATACGAATAGTATCACCTGCACAGATAGGAGAATTACCTACAGGCTGAGCGCGAATAATGGGTTTCAAATTAACCATTAAATGCGTTGATAAATTCGCAACATTAGAAGTATTATTCTCTTTGATTTCAACAGAGTATGTTCCAGTGTCTGCAATGGTAAGGTTAGACAATGATAGAGAAGATGAATTACCCCCTGTTACAAAGCCATTCTTTCTCCAAGTATAGGTTAGTGTACTATCTGATGCTACCGAAACAGAAATTGTAAGATTATTGCCTTGACACATCACGTATGATGGCGGCAGAGTACTTAGTATCGTAATTACGCCTGCGTCTTGGTTACCATTTCCTGAGCCGATATTTTTGACATTTTTCTGTGCCACTATGCTTGAACTTGCTATGATAGCTAAGAATAGTATTATGTTTTTCATTTTATACGAATATTGTGATAACATTCTCATTTGATTTAATTTAGATGAGGTAATACGCAAAGATATAAATTTTTATTAGACCTACGTTATTTTTTGGACGATTTTCAGCTCACATTATTGAAATCAGTTCGACTGTTTTTGAAAGCCAGAATTTTTCAGATAAGGTTCGACTTTCATTTTATGCCCAACCATCGTTTCGAATGCTTTATTCAAATCCACACTATTGCCAACGGACAGAATATGTTTGCGAAATCGCTCTGAGTTAGCGCGACTCATTCCTCCATTTGCTTTCATCCAATCATACACATTATAATCAAGAGTTTTGCTCCAAGTATAAGCGTAGTATCCTGCTGAATAACCATTGGCCCATATATGCAAGAAATAAGGTGAATGATACCTCGTTGGGACCTCTTTGACGAGCAGGTTGTATTTTGCTAGTGCTGAGTTTTCGAACTCAAGTGTTGGTTTGAAGTCCTTGTCGTTTTCTACACCATGCCAAGCCAAATCTAGAGTGGCTGCAGCCAATATCTCAGTTACGGAATAGCCTTTATTGAAGTGATCAGCTTTCTTTATCTTATCTATCAATGCATTCGGTATGACCTCTTTCGTTTTGTAATGAATGGCGTAGTTTTTAAGAATATTAGGATCTAATGCAGCGTGCTCATTGATCTGCGAAGGAAATTCCACATAATCTCTTGGTACAGCCGTTCCTGAAAGCGTCGTATACTTCTGATTTGCAAATAATCCATGCAGTGTGTGTCCAAATTCGTGATACATCGTTGTCACATCATCAAAATTGATCAATGAAGCATTGCCGTCTGCTGGTTTGATATAATTGAACACATTGACAATAACTGGCTTCTGTCCTAAAACATGAGACTGCGAAACGAAATTGTTCATCCATGCTCCACCACTTTTATTGTCTCTGGTATAAAAATCTAGATAATAGATTGCAAGACTTTTTTTGTCTTTATCAAAAACTTCATAGGTGACCACATCTGGGTGATAAACGGGCAAATCAGTTCGAATTTTAAAGGTAATTCCATACATTTTCTCAGCAGCATAAAACACACCTTTTTCCAATACCGTCTTAATTTCGAAATATGGCTTGATGGTACCTTCA
>CANHJR010000198.1 GCA_947461165.1 Saprospirales bacterium
AATGATATGATGATAGTCAGTGTAGCATATCCCCAAGAACATGTATTGCTAGGCGACAATATCGTTCAAGGCGAAGCGGCCGTGTTATGGTTGAAAAATAAAGCAAGCCAAGAGTTAGGGATAACTATAAAAAAAGTATTCTTGGGCGGACACTCCCAGGGAGGCTATATGGTAACACGACTGAATACGATGCATCAAACAAATGGCGTTATTGCGAATGCACCAGGACCATTGAACCTTGTTTTTAGATGTCAATTAGAAGAAAATGGACAAGTTCAATCTAGTGCTGTCTGTACCAAACTAAAAAATATGTATGGAACGACTTCAAGCAACCCAAACGCATATTTTCAAAGGTCATTGTTGAATTTCACAAAGGGCTTCAAATCTGACATTCTATTTGTTCAAGGGTTAAATGACGCTGCTATTCAGCTATACTCATGGCCAACGTTCAAACAAGATGTATTCAATTGCACAAGTTGTCAGAACAGTCAGTTTGTTGAAATCACTGGAGGTGAGCACGGCGCTCTATTCGAAAGTCCTACTGCCAAGACGGAATTTAATAATTTTATCAAAAGCCACTAATGATAATATCCAATACCAACGCGGGTATGGTCCCGTATAAAGTCGGGAGCGGTTCATGGTTCACTATCTGCCAATTATTTTAGCGGCAAAACGCTGTGACAGATGGTCGAACAACCAGACTAAAAATTGAACTAAAGCATGAAATCAATCCTTTGAAAAATATTATACTTTTTGGCACTGCCTTTCTAAATCACATTTACCAGAGAGGGTGAAACGTTATCGACGAAAGCCGCATTTTGTTTTTTTAAATTCAATTAAGGTACAATGACATATTCTTTTTTTGAATAGTAATCCTTTTATCCTCATCTTCGCTCTGCTTTTGCTGAACCTGATGCAAGCTCTAAAAAAATGAAAAACAAAAAAATATTTTCATCCAAATTGTATGGAAGTTGGAAAAAACTCGGACCTGGACTGGTGACAGGTGCTAGTGACGATGACCCATCTGGAATTGCAACCTACTCTCAAGCAGGCGCTGCATTTGGACTAGCAACGCTATGGACAGCCATTGTTGCTTTTCCACTGATGGCGTCTATTCAGCAAATGTGTGCGAGAATAGGATTGGTAACCTCGCAAGGACTGACAGGAACACTCAAAAAACATTATCCAAAACCTATATTATATGTCATGCTTTTGTTTAGTTTTCCTGCTATTATCATGAATATTGGTGCGGATATCGCAGGCATGGGTGCCGTGGGAAATCTTCTGTTTCCAGCCATAGATCCCAATTATTTCAGCGTTCTGTTCACCATGATGCTTCTAGGCCTGATCATCTATCTGCCCTATCAGAAAATGGCATCCGTTCTGAAATATCTATGTATCGTCATGTTGGTGTATTTCATTGTTCCGTTTTTGTACAAACAAGATTTTAAAGAAATTCTTAATGCGACGTTTATCCCAACAATCAAATTTGACAAAGACTTTATTGCGATACTTGTGGGCATTCTTGGCACGACCATTTCACCCTATCTATTCTTCTGGCAGGCATCTGTAGAGGTTGAGGAGATGAAAAACAAAAGGAAACATCTCATTGTGAACAAGAGAATCATTCATAATATCAATCAAGATGTCGATTTTGGAATGACGGTATCTGGATTTGTCATGTATTTTATCATTCTGACGACTGGTACTGTTTTGTTCAAAGGTGGCATCCATCAAATTGACACGGTAGAACAAGCAGCATTGGCTCTAAAACCGCTAGCTGGAAACCTAGCATATCTTCTTTTTGCAGTTGGTGTCATCGGCACCGGGTTCATCGCAATTCCGGTATTGAGTGGCTCTATATCGTATATTATTACGGAGACTTTTGGTTGGGAACAAGGTCTTGACAAAAAATTTCATGAAGCCAAGGCATTTTATATCATTATTGCGATATCGCTGATCCTAGGGTTGTCATTGAACTATATCGGCATTACTCCAATTCAGTCATTAATTTATACCGCTATCCTTTATGGCCTGACTGCTCCCGTTTTGATCGCCATCATATTACACATTTCAAACAATAAGGAAATCATGGGAGAATATGTGAATGGACGATTGACAAACGTTCTTGGCTTTTTGGCATTAGTGATTATGTCAGTGGCCGCGATCGCTTTACTCTACTTGCAGTTTTCTGAGAGCTAAATAATTATCCTATGAAACTTCGACATATTACGATAGAATTTGTTACTTTAGAATTTGAACTTATTTTAGTCTAAAAATGCTATTTTCGATAACATGTTCGAACTGAAAGGAATATCATATAAACGACAATAAACCGCACGCCAAAATAACATCATTGAAAGCATGAAACTACACATTCAAAATATGGTATGCTTGCGATGTAAGCTATTGGTAAAAGCAGAACTGGAAAAACTAGGACTAACATACCATTCTGTTGAGTTGGGTGAAGTGATTTTGCAAAACCCAATTGATGCCGAAAAGAAAAATGAACTCGCCAAAGCCTTGCACTCCGCTGGCTTAGAAATAATGGATGATAAAAACACGGTGCTAGTAGAAAAAATAAAGAACATCATTGTAGAAATGATTCACTACGCGGATGAATTGCCAGCTGTCAAGTTTTCTATTTTTTTAAGCGAGCAATTGCACAAAGATTATCATTCTCTTTCGCAGTTATTTTCAAAAACCAAAGGAATTACGATTGAGCATTTCATCATACAGCATAAAGTGGAAAGGGCAAAAGAGCTGATCATGTATGATGAGTTAAACTTGAGTGAAATTGCTTATAAGTTACATTACAGCAGTGTTGCTCATTTATCACATCAATTTAAAAAAATAACGGGACAGACGCCTTCTTTCTTCAAAAGCTTTGAGAAAAAAAAGCGAATCAATTTAGATGATTTGTAATTCACCGAAAATGATACAAAGTTCATTTATTTAATATACCCAATTATAATGAGATTTGACTTCAGCCATCCAATTGTGTAAATCATTTACCAAATTGTATAACACAATTGTCGATGACATATCGCACCTTTGTAATGGTTTAAATATTACCTGTGAATTTAGATGTTCGCCAGAGCGCTCGTCTCCTCCAAGAACTTTGCTTCATAAGACTTCATATTTTAACCTCTAACAAAACCGCTTTAAAATGAAAAAAATACTAATAGCCATAGACTATGCACCATCCGCCCAAAAAGTAGCCGAAATGGGATATGAAATTGGTAAAGCATTACAGGCAAAAATGACGCTATTGCATGTCATAGAAGACACAAACTACTATGCATCTGTATATGATCCTATTATGGGATTTGGAGGCTTTAATAACGCGATCAACTTAAATGCAGACGTCATGCTGAGTATTTAAAAATATGATAAGAATTTTTTAACCAAAACGACAATGCACCTTGAGGATAAT
>CANHJR010000199.1 GCA_947461165.1 Saprospirales bacterium
ATTCTGATTGGTCAGTAAATGCTATTGAATCCTCATTACTTTCGGATTCTAATGAGATGTATCTCTCGGTATTATATATTGCTTCCAATTTCTCAGTCACCGATTTTCCCAACCAATTCGGATTAGTTTTTCCAATGAAATGATCGAGGTCATTCCCACTATGATTTCGCCATTTTTTCAAGAATTGATTGGAAAGGAGGTAATTTTTAATAATTGCAATCTGTTGTGGAAGAATCTTGATCGTTTTCGGTTTGAGAATTGCCATTTCTGACTTGATCTTATGCCGTCTAGCCTCGTCTTTTTGCCAACTTTTACGCATATGCTTGTTCGATTTCCATGACTTGAGTCCTTGGATATTGATGTCCTTAACTAATGGCTCGTTTTTGATGTACTCTTTCAAAATATCAAAAGAATAATCATTTAATACGTTTAACTTCAGGGAGGTGATTATGTTGTGAAATTGTATGATTTTTTGAATAACAAACTCCTGTTTGAATGATTTTAGAGCTGGATTTGGCAAAACCCATTGAAATATATTTCCCTCCAATCCAACCAGATTATTCTCAGAAGTCGAGGTCTTGATCTTTAGAGCATTGAAATAACTTTCTAGTGTTCTGACAGCATGTTGGAAATAGGATGCGTTGATATATGATTTTTCTTGATTACCCTCCTTGAATTCACGTATTTTTTTCAATTCTATTTCAAAACCTTGAAAGAATTCTTCGTTTGATTTTTGATTTGTAATATAAAGGGCCAAGCTTGATAACTGGATTGAATGTAAACGTTGGTACAGAATTTCCAATGCAACTTGTTTTTCGCTAATGATCAACACTCGTTTTCCATTGATAATTTCATTGAGGGCCAAATTGAGAATCGTTTGAGACTTTCCAGTGCCTGGAGGACCTGAAATAACGATGGCATTCTTTCCTGCTGATACAATTGCTTCATACTGAGAAGCGTCCATTGGGAATAGGTGTCTTAAATTGAAAAAATCTAAGGGGATAGACTCTGTCGTTGGCTTTGGCTCTAAAGAAAACAATGCCTTTAGAGCATTGGATTCCAGATTGTTTTCTAAAATATAGGAAATATCCTTTTGGATAAATTTTCGCGAGTTGACATGGATGAACAATGCAGGTTTCTTTTTAACAAATTCAACATTGGTCTCAATTAAAAATGGCTCGATCTCCAACGGTTCTAATTGCAAACGAGTATCAAAAACATCATCGTTGCTAGCATAACTCGTAACTTCGGGTGACCATTTGATTTTTTTATTTTTAAAATCAATTTGAGGTTCTACCGAGCAGAGAAATAGTGGAACGTCTATCGTTCCGCTGACCTTATAGAATGGAGAGCTCAGGAAGATAAAGTGATTTCCTGTTTCGGCAAATTCCTCGATGTGTTTTTTTGCCAGCTTTCGCTGATGACTGAAGTTGATTTGGTCATTTTCTATTTCGAACAAAAAAAAGTGGTCAGAAGAAACTTCCGACCACTTTTTATATGAATTCGACTCTAATTTATATTCCTCTCGAAGATATTGAACTAGATCCAAAACAATAAGTATCCTTTAAAATGTGACAGCTGCCGGTGTAATATTAATCGGTATGATTTTTTTTGTAAACATGTATGTATCCAAAATATTTTTCACTGGAGCATACTTCAAAAAAGCCTGGCGAACTAATCCTTTTAGTTCTTCATTGCCTTTAAACGCATTAAATTCTTTGCCTATCTGATAAACAACATCAGAGATAGCTTTTTGGGTAGCAGGATTGCCGTAAAACTGATCTCTTAGTTTGAGATCGTTTTTGTCATATTCCAATTGACCAGTGTTTTGGTTCACTTTTGTACTGACCTTAGGAACAGATTTTTGTAGCTCATTCAATGTGAGAAAACTTTGCTGTAATGTGGTTAATTGTTTTATGTTTTTGTCAATATCAGCAACCATATCTTCTTTTCCCATTTGTTGGAATATTGTTTTGGCAGGGATGGCTTCCAGTCTCATCATTAGACCATACGCTTTGTATTTCTGTTCAAGATCCTTTTCACCTAGCTTACTATATAAACTTTGCGCTAGTACAAAATTGCTTTCGCGCTCTGCAGCAATGGCATATTCTTTAATGTCATCCATTTTATTTTGTAACTTCATCGTATCTGTGACAATTTCTATCACAGTATTGTACATATCTAATTTCCCAGCCTTTTTGAGTTCCGTTGCATATTTTATATATCCTTCAATTACACCTCCTTGCACATAAAATTCCATTGCTTTAGGATAATCGCCTTTGCCGAAATAGAGATCACCAGCTTTCTTGAATCCTTCCTTCGTTTTCGTGGAGGAATAGGTTTCTGCAGCAAGAGTCATCGTTTCGGATTTTCCGGCATATAGATCACCAATCATATAGATCCCTTCCATATAGCTAGCTTTACCGTAATATTCCAAAGCCTTGGGATATTGTTCTGCACCCATATCAAAAAATTGATTTCCAATCATTCTATTAGCCTCTAGTGGGCCAAATGCTTTTGCAAGATTTTTATACGCATTGTCAAACGCTTTCTTCTGAAGCTTTGGGTCCGTTTCCTTGAAGGCTTCTTCCAAGTAGGCATCACCAACCTTCTTTGAAAGGTCTACTTTTGAGTCTTTTCCTCCTTTCGCATAATATCTTGTAGCCGTTTTTAGGTCACCAATCTTGTAATATTCATCACCGATTGCTATATTTCCCTCTTTTGCCATTTTCATTTCTGTGTAGATAGTAATGGCGTTGTTCAAAAGCTCTGATTGCTTGCCTTTGTCTTTTTCTTTCATTCCTTGTGCAATGAGCGCATTGGCTTTTGCCATTTTTTTCTGATCAATGACCGGAGCATTTTTGTCAGTCCCAGGTTTTGATTTAGCACTAGATGAAGCCTTCTGTGCACCTATGTTGGAGAACAACAATCCCGCTAAACATAAAACGATAATTCTTATCATACGATTATACAATTTTTTAAATATGGTACAAATATATATTGTTTTTTATTTTAATAAGAATCAAATTATCTTAATTGTCTAATTTTTTTATTATTGAACGCAAAGAACCATTGATTTATTACTTTTTTTATTTATTTTCCAATGAATGAACACCTTGGAATTTCATTTTCACTTCCAACGAAAAAATAATTTTTTTAATGTACATTTGCACTGGTTTCTGAAATAATATAAATAACATGCAAGTACTCAAGACTTTCCTTTCATTATCTTTTATCTTCATACTTGCATTTTGCTTTCTAGGGTTCTTTTTGCCGAAGCAAGATCAAGTGATGGTAGAAAAATCATTGAGCTGTCAACCAAATTTTGTTTATCAAAACATGAATGATTTAAATTCTTGGAGTCAATGGACCGTTTGGAATCAAAAAGATCCAAATATGATCAAAAATTTTGGAGATACAACAGC
>CANHJR010000200.1 GCA_947461165.1 Saprospirales bacterium
AGATTGGTCATGCCAAAATAATGCTCCGAAAATCCGAGGCAGAGGGTATCATTGTTCAAAAATGTCAGTCCGTATTATAGAGATATGATCAAAAAGACAGGTAAGATCCTACTCATAGGAAACCCAAACTCTGGCAAATCTTCTCTATTTAATTGCCTTACGGGCACCTACCAGAAGGTAGCTAACTATCCTGGTGTGACCACTGAAAAGAAATCTGGTCAACTGATAGCAGGTGATGCTTCCTTTGAGCTTATTGATCTGCCGGGTTGCTACTCCCTATATCCGAACTCTATAGATGAGCGCGTGGTTATCAGCGAATTGGTTCAATCCTCTTGCGATCTGATTATTTTTGTGGCAGATGCATCTAACTTACATAGGAGTTTATTGCTGTATACTCAGTTGGCGGATTGTAAGATTCCGATCATTATGGCATTGAACATGGTAGATGAATTGGCTCGAAAAGGCGAAGTGATCAATTACGAGCTTTTAGCCAAAGAAATTGATGCTAACGTATACATCTGCAATGCTAAGAAAAATGAAGGCTTAGACGCCCTAAAAACTGCAATTTTTCAAGATAACATAAAGGCTCCTGAATTGTTTTTTGGCAATCCAGATTTGTTTCGAAATAAGAATTCAAAGTCTTATCTCAACTATCGCGAATGGCACAGATATTGCTTGGACACAAAGCCAAATGCGATCATTGAAAACATCAAGCGAAAGGAGATAATAGATCGATTTAACAAGATCGAAAAAATCATTGCTTTGTGTATCGGAAAAACACAGAAATCCTTTTTACGAAAACAAGTTTCAGATTCATTTGATAAATTCCTCTTGCATCCTGTTTTTGGTTATGGGTTTATGTTGCTTATTCTAGTTGCAGTGTTTCAGATTTTATTTACATTGGCTTCCTATCCGATGGATTGGATAGATGGTTTTTTTGTTATGCTTTCAGAGAAAGCTTCAACCTTAACGACGCAACCATTTGTCAATAAATTTATGTCTCAAGCCGTTATTCCTGGGATTGCTGGTGTTTTGGTTTTTATTCCTCAAATTGCCTTGTTATTTCTGATGAATACCATTTTGGAAGAAAGTGGATATCTGGCACGAATGGCTTTCTTGATGGATCGATTTATGCGAAAGTTTGGAATGGGCGGAAAAAGCATTCTCCCATTATTGTCGGGAAATGCGTGTGCCATACCTGCGATAGCATCTACACGTGCTATTCCAACGCACAAGGAGCGGCTGATAACCATACTTAGTATACCGTTTATGACTTGTTCTGCTAGGCTTCCGGTTTATACTCTTCTTATCACCGTAACAATTCCTTCAGGTTATCAAGCGTTGACGTTGTTAGGATTGTACTTGATTGGTTTATTCTTCGCTCTATTACTTAGTTATATCATTTCGAAAAATTTGGATACTAAGGAAAAGAGTTTTCTGATCATGGAGCTCCCGCCATACCGTTTTCCGTCGCTTAGAAATGTTTATCAAAACGTGAGGAACGCTGTCATACCATTTGTAAAAACAGCAGGGAAATTCATTTTCACCATTTCAATTCTTCTTTGGTTTCTTGCATCTTATGGTTTCGAAAATAATCAGTTAAAATCCACTGACCAAATCGAGGACTCATTTATTGCATCGATAGGTCATTCTATAGAACCAGCGATTAAGCCACTAGGTTATGATTGGAAAATTGGCGTTTCGCTGTTAACTTCTTTTGCTGCGAGAGAAGTTTTTGTTTCGACATTGGCTACACTTTATCATTTCAATTCAGAGACGGACACAGAGCAAGGAATTCTTACAAAAATAAAAAGTCAGACGCATTCTGGAACTAATAGGCCCGTTTTTGATCTTGCATCAGGTGTTTCACTTTTGCTTTTCTATGCTTTTGCACTGCAATGCTTTAGTACCTTGGCTGCGATCCGCAGAGAGACAGGAACTTGGAAATATGCAATTTTCTCATTTTGGCTTATGTTTGTATTGGCTTATGGATCAGCATTCATAGCATATCAAGTTTTGAGCTAACAGGACTCTGTTTTAGTTCAAAAAACGCTTGTATTTCGATTGGAAAGCCTCTCCCGCGAAATTGACATAAAAGTCGCTCAGATCTGAAAAAAACGGGTTAAAAACAATTGTTTTAGAATTGATATGACTTGCAATGTTCGACAAGTCGCAAGATTTGATTTCATTTTGAACGAGATAGTATAGATCTCGTGACATAAAATCAAGTTTGTATCTTGATCCAAGTTCTTGAATAAATCTCACAGAACTATCCGTGCTGCAGCCACTGACGCTTGATTTGGCGATATCTGCCACCAAGACTATGATTTGATCTAAGATTACAAATCCAGAGGCCTTGACATCCGATCCGTGAGAGGTCCACTGGGCACAAAATTCTAGTATGGATTTATTGACTTCGTTAGACTCCACTTCTGTGAGTTTACGATCACCGAAGTATACCCAAACCTTAGAGCTTAGATCAAAACCGAGAAGACTTTCCCGAATAGAATGAACGACACTCTGAATCATACTAAAGCTAATTTCTCAGCAATAACCTCCGGGGATATTTTTTTCACCATACCTGTAAGCGCTGCGCCTGGGCCTACCTCATAAAAAAAGCTAGCACCATCGGCAACCATATTTCGAACAGATCCTGTCCAGCGAACAGATCCTGTCAATTGGGAAATTAAATTCTGACGAATGGTCGTTGGATCGATAGAAGGAAGTGAAGTAACGTTTTGGTAAAGAGGGCAAATAGGAGCCTTGATGTCGGTAGCCTCAATTGCGGTAGCCAATTCTGCTCGTGCCGGCTCCATAAGGGGTGAATGAAATGCACCTCCAACTTTGAGTGGTAAAACTCTTTTTGCACCTGCTTCAGTCAGCATGGCAGATGCCTTTTCAATCCCAGAAAACGATCCAGAAATTACCAACTGACCAGGGTTATTATAGTTTGCTGCAACGACAATATCATTTGTTATGGATTGACATATCTCATCTACTTTATCATCATCTAAACCTAGTACGGCGGCCATGGTAGATGGATTTAACTCACAAGCTTTTTGCATGGCATTGGCGCGAATCGAAACAAGTTTTAGACCGTCTTCAAACGAAAGTCCACCCGCAGCGACCAAGGCAGAAAATTCACCTAAGCTATGACCAGCAACCATGTCTGGACGAAAGTCCTTTAAACTATACGCAGAAAGTACACTGTGAAGAAAAATAGCAGGTTGCGTGACAGCAGTCTGTGTCAATTGTTCTATCGTGCCAGATGTCATTATTTCAGTAATATCAAACCCTAGAATTTGATTGGCTTTTTGAAAGTAGATTTTTGCTTCTGGAAACTTTTCGAATAATTCATTGGCCATTCCAACGAACTGTGCTCCTTGACCTGGAAAAATATATGC
>CANHJR010000201.1 GCA_947461165.1 Saprospirales bacterium
AATGGTTGCGACTCCTTTTTATGGTTGTTCCTAACGATCAATCCTTTGGATACAACAAGAATTGTCGATTCATTTTGTATGAAGAATGTATACAACTATGATACGTTTGTCATGGATACCCCTGGGGTTTATCAGTATGCATACAAGAACTCGAATGGCTGCGACTCGCTCGTCATTCTCACCTTGACTCATAACAAACAAGATACGACAATCCTCAATCAAATAATCTGCCCTGGGACCTCTTATTTTTTCAAAAATCAAAACTATGTGGATTCGGGAACCTATGTCGATACTGTCATTGATAAGCTCGGTTGTGATTCGATTGTGATCTTGAAGTTAAAGCTCCATGATCTGGATACTACTCATCTATTTGATACTATTTATTGTACTCAGAATTATACGAATTGGCCAATTTCATTGAGTGACTCTGGCGTTTACTATAGAAATGTATTAGATCGTAATGGATGTGATTCTACCTTGGTTTTACATTTGACTAAGTTGATTCTTACCAAAAGAACCTTCAAAAAAGATACGATTTGTTCAAATATCTCCTATTTTTTGAATAGTAATCGATTATACAATACCGGCATCTATACTGATACGATTACCAGCTTTCAAGGGTGCGATAGCATCATTACTGTGGACTTGACGGTTTTTCCAACTGGAACGTTTCGGTTTCAAGATACAATCTGCCAAGGTCAGCGCTATTTTTTCAACAATACCTTTATTACAAAGCCAGGTATCTATCAGGATACGATTACCAATCTTTTTGGATGTGATAGCATTGTACGGCTGTACTTATTGCTTAAAAACGGACCATCGGATACCACTCGGGTACGAGTATGCCCGGGCGATGTTTATGCCTTTGGGACCAAAACCTTTTCAGGGCGAGGTGTTTACTATGATACCTTGAAAACTGCAGGAGGCTGCGACAGTGTGCGTGTTCTATTTCTTGAATATGGGCTGAACGATACTGTAAATTTGAAAAACGGTGTAAATTATATATCCGCAGCAGATGACGTTACTTATCAATGGTATAGTTGTTCTCCTTGGAAGAAAATTGCAAACGAAAATAAGAAAACATTTACGACAACAACCAAAGGTAGTTATTGTGTCGTGATAAACAATGGCAGATGTTCGGATACTTCAAAATGTCAATCACTTTATAGTTCAGGGCTAATGGTAACGAATCCAAATAGTCACGGGGTGACCATTTTTCCAAATCCAGTTGGTGATCGTTTGTTTATCTCCGTCCAAAGACCGTATCGAACTGCTCAGGCATTCGTCTTTGACGCCTTAGGACGTTCTGTGGCAGACGTTTCTAGTTGGATTAATGGACAAATTGAATTAAACACGAGAGCATTAGCAAGAGGTATTTATTTTCTGAGAATCGAATTGGATGATATGATTTTTTATAATAAAATAGAAAAGGAATAGACATCCAAAATTCTAATGTGAAAACTAGATTCTAAAAATCAATTGAATAGATTTATTTTTACCTAAATATTTAAATCAAGAGTTATGAGAGTCATCATCTTTTTTCTAGTAATGTGTTGTGCATCTTCCGTTTTTTCTCAGAAAAAAAACAGCAATGCCTGGATAAAAGAACAAGCTGGCAAGTCAAAAGCATCTCCAGAACCTTTGAAAGAAGAGAGTAAAAAGAGAACGAATAAACCGACCCTAACAATCGATCCAGAGAACACTGCAGAGAAGGGATCGCCAATCAAGGAAGAAGGCAATCAAAACCAAGAGAGCGAAAAGGGACTTCCTGCTGGATTCTTTTCAAATTGGTCTATGGGTATAGAATTGGGCGTATTGCCGACAAAGTCTCAGAGCTCAAATGATATCTTAAGCCCGATAGGTCAACTAGAGATGGCTTATAAATTCGGAGGAAAAGTTCGCCTATCCTTGATTGGACAGACGATGTTTTATCATCAAAACAATGATTTAGCGAGTATCGATGGTAAAATAATGGATCTAAGTTCCACAGAATACAATGGCATTGGATTTGGCTTAGGCTACCTACTTCGATTTGGAAAACTAGAAATCATGCCAAAAATCGATGTATTATATTCTATTTTTCTTGCAAAAGCAATTGACTACAACACTACTAATTCGAAAAACTTTATTGATAATCGATATTTAAGTCTCAATCCAAAGTTGTATTTTGGATTCCGTCTCAACAACTCCCTTACAGTAGGACTAAACGGTGGATACAACAATCAAATCATAGCCCTTAAGGGCCATAAATATCAAAGCTTTGACCCAAATGGAATAAATGGTAGTTTGTTCTTCCATTTTAATTTGAGAAAATAATATTATTTTTGTTTTTTTAGTAATTTAGGCTGTAACTTTCTTGAATTTTAGTTTATTTGCCTAAATATTGGGCATAACTTGTGGATAGCCTTGGCTTTCAGAAAAGTGGTTGTTCTTTTTTCTTGTCGATCTATTTTAAATTCAGAAATTTGTCCATAAAAACATACAATCTATAATCCATGTATATCTTAATTTGTTATTATATCATCACCGTTCTTGGAATTCATACAGGACTTTACTTTGTTTTTAAAAGGCTTGGGATTTCTCCTTGGAAAGCGTTTGTACCGTTTCTCAATAAAATAGAATTAATAAAATACACTGGACAAAAAAAGTCTTTTTTAGTCTGGTTTTTTATTCCCGGAGCGAATATCATCGCCGCGGTTTCATTACTTTCAGAATTATTGGATGCTCATCGTATTTATGATTGGAAAAGCCATTATTTAGGAATCTTTTTCGGTTCGATTTATTTCCCTTACTTGTTTGGAAAGAAACAACCTGAACCTACTTTTTTTGGACCAGGGGGTATGGTCGAGGGTACCAAATTCGTCAAGCCGGCACCTCATATTGTTCGCGAATGGTCCGATACCTTGACGTTTGCATTGACGGCAGCAATGCTTATTCGGTTTTTTGTATTTGAGGCATTCACCATTCCTACTTCATCTCTAGAAGGAACATTGCTTGTTGGAGACTTTCTATTTGTAGATAAATTCACATATGGTATGCGGATTCCAAATACCCCATTGTCATTTCCATTGGTTCAGAACACACTACCATTTACCAATAACTCCGTGAACTCTTACGTCGATTGGATTCAAATACCATATATCCGTTTGCCAAAAATTTCTTCTATAAAGCGAAATGACCTCGTTGTTTTTAACTTTCCTGAAGGAGATACTGTTACCCAAGAATATCAGAGTGCCCAACCTTTTTTGGCACTTTGTGAGTCAAAAGGCCGAGAGAATGTCCTAAGTCGAGGTGATATAACTTCGCGACCAGTTGATAAGCGAGATCATTATGTCAAACGATGCGTGGCTATTCCTGGAGATAAATTAGAGGTGATCAATACCAAGCTATACATCAATGA
>CANHJR010000202.1 GCA_947461165.1 Saprospirales bacterium
CCTCATGAGCATTAAAGGAGGAGGTGCATCGATCCATTCCTCTCTCCGTCCCGGTGATATCTTAATTCAAACGATATCAGAGAAGGGTGTCTTTCGAATTGAGACAGATAATTTGATAGCCAAAAAAATAAGAATTATAAATATCCATGGACTAGAAATCAATCGTAAAAATTGGACAATATCTGATCAAATTCTCGATTTGCAGGCTCTTCCGACAGGTATCTATTTTCTTGTAACGGACACCAATGGCCAAGAAATTGTTAAAAAACTAAGCAAGAATTAAAAAAACAATCATATTTTTAGAAATAATCTGTATCTTTGCGCTCCTAAAAATAGATAGAAAAACAAAAGTAATATGGCTTTGACATCAGAAAGAATAAAAGAATTAGCTTCAGAGTTTGGCGGAACCGCTACAAACACTGGCAACACAGAAGTTCAAGTAGCAATGCTTTCTGAACGAATTTCTGCAATGACCGCTCACCTCAAGACTCAGAAAAAAGACAAAGTTACGGAGTTATCATTGATCAAACTTGTTGGACAACGAAAGAGCTTCCTAAAATATTTAGCTAAAAACGATATCAATAAGTATCGAGCATTGATAGCTAAGCTTGGATTAAGAAAATAATTTAATGTAATATTATTAATATACGAAAAGCCGATAAACTTGATTTGTCGGCTTTTTTCGTAATAGATGACAAAAAATAAATCAAAAAAAGATGAACATAGTAAACAAAGTAATTAAGCACACAAACGGACAAGAAATTCATATCGAAACTGGAAAACTTGCTAAGCAGGCCCACGGATCTGTGGTACTCAGACAAGGAAATACCATGATGATGGCCACAGTAGTTTCAGACTACAAAGCCAATGACAATGTCGATTTTCTTCCATTGACCGTAGATTATAGAGAGCGATTTGCTAGTACAGGACGTTTCCCTGGAGGATTTCTCAAGAGAGAAATGAGACCTAGCGATTATGAGATTCTAATCTCTAGATTGATAGATAGAGCGCTGAGACCATTATTTCCAGATGATTATCACGCAAGTACCATGGTTATGGTTACACTTATCAGTGGAGACAGCGAAGTCATGCCTGACACATTAGCTTGTCTTGCAGCGAGCTGCGCTATCATGGTTTCTGACATTCCATTCAATGGTCCTGTATCCGAAGTGAGAGTTGGGCGAATTGATGGTAAATTTGTAATTAACCCAAATCAAGCAGATATTGCTTCTTGCGATATTGACATGATCGTTGCCGCTACCGAGGAAAACATCATGATGGTAGAAGGCGAAATGAATGAAGTGTCCGAAAAAGATATGGCTGATGCTATCATGTTCGCACACGAAGCGATCAAAGGTCACTGTCAAATACAGAAAGAGCTTGAAAAAGCTGCTGGCAAAACAACAAAGAGAGAATATTGTCACGAAAAATCTGACTTAGAGCTATACAAAAAGATAAAAGACTTCTCGTATGCTAAAATTCAAGAAGTAGCAAAGAACGCAAGTGCTAAGGAAGTCCGAACGGCTTCTTTGGATGCCATACTTGCAGAATGTAAAGCAACCCTTACTGAGGAAGAATTGGCAAATGAGTTTCTTATCAAATTCTATTATGGAAAAGTAAAGAAAGAGGCTATTCGAAGAGTTATCCTCGATGATAAAAAAAGATTGGACGGAAGAGGAATGTCAGACGTCAGAGGAATCTGGTCTGAAATCAACTACCTTCCTTCGCCACATGGATCTGCAGTATTCACTAGAGGTGAGACGCAATCACTTACTACCGTTACGTTAGGAACCAAAATGGATGAGCAAAGCATCGATGGCGCTACTTTTCAAGATTCAAAGAAATTTATTCTACATTACACCTTTCCTTCATTCTCCACAGGAGAAGCACACGCATACCGGGGTGTAGGTCGTAGAGAAGTAGGTCACGGAAATCTTGCTCAGCGTTCATTAGAAAAAGCCCTTCTTGATTTCCCATATACCATTCGTGTTGTATCTGATATTTTAGAATCAAATGGTAGTTCATCTATGGCTACAGTTTGTGCAGGAAGTTTGGCATTGATGGATGCAGGTGTACCTTTGAAAGGTGGCGTATCTGGAATCGCGATGGGACTCATCACGGACGACAAAGGCAACTATGCTATCCTTTCTGACATCTTGGGAGATGAAGATCATCTAGGAGACATGGACTTCAAGGTAGCAGGAACAGCTAATGGTATTACCGCATGTCAAATGGATATCAAGATAGATGGTCTATCCAATGAATTGCTTATGGAAGCTCTCAACCAAGCAAAAGAAGGCCGTACTACTATTTTGAACGAAATGAACAAAACGATAGCAGTATCGAATCCAAACTTGAAGCCACATACACCTAGAATTGTAGAAATCATTATCGATAAAGAATTCATTGGGGCAGTTATAGGACCAGGTGGAAAGATAATACAAGGATTGCAAGCAGAGACGAATACGACGATAACGATCGAAGAAAAAGGCAATACAGGTGTTGTTCAAATATTTGCAAACAATGAAGATGATATCGCTGCTGCTGAAAAACGCATCAAAGGAATCGTAACGAAGCCTGAAATTGGCGAAATTTATGATGCAACCGTAAAAAACATTGTAGACTTTGGAGCTTTCGTAGAAATACTACCTGGAAAAGAAGGCCTACTGCATATTTCAGAAATTGAATGGAGAAGAATACCTACAATGGACGGTGTACTTAATATTGGTGATCAATTCCAAGTCAAACTTATCGACATCGACAAAAAAACAGGTAAGCTAAAACTAAGTAGAAAAATCCTCCTTCCAAAGCCAGAAAATAATTCTGACCCAAAAGAAGTATAGGTCTACCCCAATCATAACATAGTAAAGCTGAGGTATTGACTGCCTCAGCTTTTTTTATATATCCAAGTTTTACCAAAATTATATAGATTAGCACACAATATGGAAATCAAGAAAATACTAAAAGACGCACAGGAAGGCGATAAGATTGAAGTCAAAGGATGGGTACGAACGTTTCGTAGCAATCAATTCGTAGCCCTCAATGATGGATCAACCATTGAAAACCTGCAATTAGTCGTCGATTTCAATAAATGTGATGAGACATTGTTGAAACGAATCACGACATCTGCTGCTATTGTAGCATCTGGAACGATCGCTGCTTCGCAAGGAAAAGGACAACGTGTGGAACTTAAAGTGGATACGTTAGAGGTCGTAGGCGATTCGGATCCGGAGAAATATCCTATACAACCAAAAAAACATAGCCTTGAGTTTCTTCGCGAAAATGCACATCTTCGTTTTCGAACAAACATGTTTGGAGCCATATTCCGGATAAGACACCATTTAGCGATCGCTATTCACAAGTATTTTGACCAATTGGGATTCTTCTATATGCACTCAC
>CANHJR010000203.1 GCA_947461165.1 Saprospirales bacterium
CCCAAAGGTTGGTTCCTAGTACCATAGACCAGATAAGTTTATACAATATTTATTTGAAATGCTCCAAGTTTGTGGTCACAACAGGAGTTGATCATCTTGGATTTGTGTATCGTGAAAATCGAATTTCAATTGTCAAAAATATTATAGAATTATTGGAATGAAGAAGATATCGAACTACCAGGTTACAATCAACTATGAAACAGAAATTATAGAAATTGATGATCTCAATTTTTTTGTGGATATGATCAGTCTACGATCCAAGAAGACCATATGCATAATAGATCGAAATCTGTCGGTATTATATCCAGTCACATCAAAAAAGGTCCATGTCCTAGAAGTTGAAAGTGGAGAATCAATAAAAACCATGGAGTCTGTTAGGCCCTTGATACAATCGTTTCTTGATCATCAAATAGATCGATCTTCGACGATGATTGTTATTGGGGGAGGAGCGCTGACAGATGCTATTGGTTTTATTGCTTCCATCTATCTCAGAGGAATACGCATGATTGTTGTGCCATCGACACTTCTTAGTATGGTTGATGCGGCTATTGGGGGGAAAAATGGTCTCAATTTTGCACAGGCAAAAAACCAACTAGGCACTATTTATCAACCAGAAACCATAGCGATTTTCCCTAAGTTTCTTGAAACTCTACCCGAGGTAGAGTGGACATCAGGATTTGCTGAAATTATCAAATATGGGCTCATTGCGGATTCGGATCTGTGCCTAGAGCTTCTTGATTTCGACCTAGCGAAAATTCAAAATGACCCAACCAAAATGATGACCTGGATGACGAAATGCATTCAAATAAAATCAAGAATAGTACAACAAGATCCAACCGATAAGGCTCTAAGAAAGACATTGAACTTCGGACATACCATAGGACATGTGTTGGAGTCAAGTTATAACATTCCTCATGGACATGCGGTGGGATTGGGAATGATTGTCGCTGGATATATTTCAGAAAGGGAATTCCAAATTGACAATACTATTGTGCCCCTGATGATTAGATTGTTGAATCAGTTTCAGATACCTACTCAGATAGACTGGAACTATGCAGCCATTGCAAACGGGATTCGGAAAGATAAGAAGCGAGCCAATGAAATCATCGATTTTGTATTGTTAAACAAAATAGGAGAAGCGGTTATAAAGCAGTTGACGTTAACGCAAATCGAAGAATATCTGCATATAGCAAAAACAGAGCAATGGATATCTTAATCGAAAAAGCAAGCATTTTTGATGTTTCCTTGCCCATTCCGCCATCAAAAAGTCATTCACAGAGGGTGTTGGCCATGGCATTATTGCTGGAGGGAACCGAAATATATAGGTTAGGCGACTCATATGATGAGCTATCGGCACTGGGTATTCTTCAGGATCTTGGCCTTCAAGTTAAGATTGAGGGGGATAAAACAACAATAACGAATGGATATCAATTTGACTCTGATGTGGTAATCAAATGTGGTGAATCGGGTTTGTCTTCCAGGTTGTTTGGAGTTTTGATGGCAAGTAATGACGGTCACGTTTCCATTGAAGGAAGTAGAAGTTTGCTGAACAGGCCAATGGGTGATTTATGTGACGCCTTGGATCAGTTGGGAATTGCATTCACCTCAAATGGAGGTAAACTACCAGTAACTTATCGTGGCGGACAATCAGAATCGAAAGCCATAACATTGAATGGGAATGTCACTTCGCAGGTGATAACTGGATCGCTTTTTTATGCTGTGAAAATGGCTAAAAAAGATGTTATCGTTATTCAAATAGAAAACCCATCAAGCATTCCGTATCTTAAGTTGACTTGCCATTTGCTATCGCAAATTGGTGCTAATATCAAGTTCAATAAGGAGTGGACAGAAATATTGGTTGCACCATCCGTGTTAAAAAGGAACTATAGCACAGTGATAGAATCTGATTGGAGTAGCGCTGCATTTTGGTGCGTAGCAGCGGCTATAGGAGGAAAAGTAGCGCTTCTTGGACTTTGTTTGGATTCTATTCAGGCCGACCGAATGATTTTAGAGGTTTTAGGGCTCGCGGGAGCATTAGTTGCTGATGATAAGCAAACGATTTTTGTTGAAAAACATGAGCTGAATGCTTTTGAATGGAATGCAGACTCTTGTCCTGATTTGGTGCCAATTATTTCGGTATTGGCATTGTTCTGTGATGGGATATCTGTAATCAGCGGTGTGTCTAGGCTTCAGCACAAGGAATCAGATCGTTTGTCGGCAATTGTAGAAGAATTGTCAAAGGTAAATAATGCAGTTTCTACTTCAAATGATCAACTATTTATCGAAGGTAAGAATTGGAAGAAATGGAATACCCCTCTATTGTTTGAAACATACAATGATCATAGAATGGTGATGTCTTTATCTATTTTATCTATGTTTTTACCTTTTGGTGGAAACGTTTCAAATTTGGATTGTGTTAAAAAATCCTATTCTAAGTTCTTTGATGATCTTAGGCGATTTACATCGTATAAATTTGCGGAATAATATTTAAATTTATAATTAGGAGAATGAAGGCTTGTGTTGTCATTGCAGAAAATAATCTATTCAAAGCGATATCTATCGCAAAGCGATATGAAACAGCAGAGGTACGGTTAGATCTTTGTAAGTTTAGCAATCACAACTTAAAATTGATGATTGAATCGCATCCAAATCTGATTGTGACGCATCGTGACAATCTGGATCTGCTAGAAAAAACGAATGCCATTAAATTAGCCATTGAATCTGGCGCAGCTATGGTGGATATTGAGTATAAACTGGAAGAGGATTGTAAGTTAGAAATCTTGCAAGCAGCAAAAACATATAATTGTAAAGTAATCATTTCCTATCATAATGCAGAATTGACTCCCTCTTTGGAGGAATTGAGAGAAATTATAACGGAATCAAAAAAGTGGAACCCAACATATATCAAAATCGTAACCAAAACGAATTCAAAGTTTGATGCATTAAGACTGCTAAATTTGTACGATGCATACGATAATGTAATCGCATTTGGGCTTGGTGAGAACTCTAAATATACGAGAATTGCAAGCGTTTATCTTGGAGCGCCATTTATGTACATTTATTTTGGGACATTAAAAAATCAAATCGCTTCTGGACAGCTGAGTGCCAAAGAATTTGAGGTTCTGCAAGACAAGGTAATGACAATCCCAACTAGCAAAACGCCTCGACGTCGAACTCAGTTGCATCACTAATTGTGACATTGACAAAGTCGCCAATCCGAAGGTAGGTGTCAGAATTGATGATCACTTCATTATCGACTTCTGGTGAGTCATACTGCGTTCTACCATAGTATATTCCATCTTCTGCTCGGTCTATCAATACCTTGACTTCTTGTCCGATGAGAGCTTGGTTTAATTCAAAGCTAATTTCGCTTTGAACCTCCATGAGG
>CANHJR010000204.1 GCA_947461165.1 Saprospirales bacterium
ATATTTTATTTTCTATCATTTCGGTATCTATTTTGTCAAAGTGTAGTTTGTCCTAGCATGTTGCCTATCTCTCAAATACACGCAATCCGTTGCGCATATCATGACAGCGGTGGGACAAAACGCGCAATTTTTTATGCTTTATATCCATATCCATCAAACTACTTATTTTTATCATTAGTAATTTAATCAATAGTCATGCCAATGTCTGAAAGTAGAGTATTTCACATCTGTTCGGCCTGTATTCAGGTTCGTCACCCAATCAAATAGCCACTAGATACAAATCGAACTCAGGGTATCAAAGAGGGATCCCAGTTGCTATTCAGATATTTTCTACATGCAATTGCAAAATTTACCTATCTTTGCACTCCTTTTTAAAAAATACGGAGTCCTTATTTATTAAGTGATTCTCTTAAATAAGAAAATAATGAAACGTACATTTCAACCATCGAGAAGAAAAAGAGCAAACAAACACGGGTTCAGAGCCAGAAATAGCAGTCCAAGTGGCTACAAAGTTTTGAAAGCTAGAAGAGCCAAAGGAAGAAAAAAACTCACAGTTAGTGACGAGAAAAGATTGAAATAATCTTTGAAGAGAAATAGCCTACGCTCTTTTGAACGAATAAAACACCTCAAAATCATTGAAAAAGTATTCTCCAAAGATGCTTTTTCGATCTATGGTTCTTTTGTAAACGTTCGATATATATTAGATACAGAAATACCTTTCCCGCTTCAAGCGGGATTTTCTGTTTCTAAGAAGCTCTATAAGCGAGCACACGATCGAAACCAATACAAGCGATGGCTGCGTGAAGCCTATCGCATACAAAAAATGCCCATTCTGGATCATTTAGAATCCCAAAGTCAGCGCTTAGCCATTTTTTTCATTCTGACCAAACGAATTGAAAATCCTAAATTTGCTCTCATCGAATCCGAAATACAAATGCTTCTCACGAGATTGATGAAAAAGCTGAATCCCCATTCTACCCAATAAGAATAGACTACAAACATGAAATCCTGGATCAAACTTCCATTTCTTTGGTTGATTCGCTTCTATCAGAAGGTCCTGTCCCCTGGATTTCCGTCGGCATGTCGATATACCCCTAGTTGCAGTCAATATGCGTTTGATTGCTTTGATCGTCACCATATTTTGAAAGCATTCTATCTCTCTGCTCATCGGATTCTTCGCTGCCATCCTTGGGGCGGCAGTGGTTATGATCCAGCACCAAAATAACTAAAATTGAATCTTTGTATATGCAAATTCACGAAATCATATCCATTTTAGAGGCTTGGGCTCCACCCAAATACCAAGAGTCATATGACAATTCCGGACTTCTCGTCGGTGACAGCAGCGTCGAAGTCACCAAAGCACTCATCACACTCGACTGTACAGAGGCGGTTATAGATGAAGCCATTCACGAAAAATGCAATCTTATCATCGCACATCATCCAATCATATTTTCTGGGTTAAAACAAATTATTGGTCAAAACTATGTCGAACGAACCATCCTCAAGGCCATCAAAAATGATATCGCTATTTATGCCATTCATACGAATCTCGACAATATCGCCAGCGGGGTTAATTCCATGATTTCACAGCGGATTGGGCTTCTAAACACCAAAATTCTGAGTCCGAAACAATCAATTCGTCCGAATTTGGACAATCAAGTCATTGGGTCTGGCATGATCGGGAATTTGAAAGAAGAGATGAGTCTCATGGAATTTTTGCAATTCTTAAAAATTCAATTTGATCTCAAAGTCATCAAATACTCTGAGCTCACAAAAAAAATAAAACGAGTAGCCGTATGTGGTGGATCCGGGAGCTTCCTCCGATTGGATGCATATGCCAACAATGCCGATGCATTCATCACCTCCGATTTCAAATACCATGAGTGGTTCGATTCCGAAGGGCAAATGAGCTATATCGATATTGGACACTATGAATCTGAACGATTTACAAAAGAACTTATTTATGACTATTTGAAGAAAAATGCACTACATTTGCACCCTCAAATTTCGGGAATAGATACTAATCCCGTAAAAATTTATACATAATAATATGTGCGCAAAATCAACTGTAGGAAAAAAAGCGGAAGCAACTGTTGAAGAAAAACTAGAAAGTCTTTATATTCTTCAAAGAATTGATTCACAAATAGACAAGATCAATTTCATAAAAGGAGAGCTTCCAATGGAGGTTCAGGATATGGAAGATGAAATCGTAGGATTGGAGACAAGAATCCAAAATGTACAATCAGAACTGACAGAGCTCGAAGAGAGTGCGTCTGAAAGACTTCGAATCAAAGAAGAAACCAAGCTTCAAATTCAGAAGCTCGAGAAACAACAAGGTAGCGTCAAAAACAATCGTGAGTTTGAATCTATTTCCAAAGAAATTGAATTGGCCAAATTGGAAATTGAACTTTCCGACAAGAAGCTAAGAGATAGCAACGAAAAGATGACTCTTCAAGTAGCTCGACTAGCAGAGGCAGAAGGCGCTCTCGTAGCAAAACACGAAGAGCTCAAAATCAAAAAAGATGAATTGACCATCATCGAAGATGAGACCAATAAAGATCTAGAAAAACTGCAAGCTCAAAGCGATGCTGCCAAAGCAAATGTCGATGAGAGATTGTTCAAAGGATATGAAAGAATACGAAGAACCTATAGAAATGGTCTAGCAATCGTAAGCGTCGATAGAGATTCTTGTGGAGGCTGTTTTGCAAAAATTCCACCTCAAAAGCAATTGGAAATCAAACAACGCAAAAAAGTAATCGTTTGCGAAAACTGCGGAAGAATATTCGTATATCCAAAAGACCAAGAGCAAGAAGATCTCAATAGGCCAGTCGAAGAAGCACCAAAAGTAACTCGTTCTAGAAGCAAAAGAGCTCGTCAGGACTAAAACTCAAAAACCTCTCCAATGTCGAGAGGTTTTTTTATGCCTATCAAGGAGGAAAGTCATTTACATTTGCATACAGATATGCATACCACTCCCCGCGAATTAGCATCTATTCTTAAGGTACAAACCCCAAGCAATAACCTTGAGCAAACGTTAACGGATATTTCGACAGATACGAGATCTCTATTTTCAGCCAAAACAAGCATTTTTTTTGCCTTACCTGGGACTCGACACCAAGGAAGCCAATACATATCGAAAGCAATATCGCTAGGTGTTACCAATGTGGTATTTGAACAAGGTGTTGCCATAGATGCCGCAAAGCACCCAGATATCAACTTTTACATCGTTCCTAATGCTCTTGATGCCCTTCAACAAATTGTTTCATTCAAACAAAGAGAATTTTCATTTTCTAGAATAGCTATCACTGGATCCAATGGGAAAACCATCGTCAAAGAATGGTTGGCAGAGGTTCTAAGCCATGAGTTTCATATCGTCAAATCTCCCAA
>CANHJR010000205.1 GCA_947461165.1 Saprospirales bacterium
AAGTAAGTCAAAGCTGTTGCAGGGTTAGGATATAACGATTTGATTTTTGAGGAGATCTTCCATCGTTTCTCGTGATCGAATGAGGTGAAAATTTCCCTTGTGAACCATTACCTCTGCAGGCCGAAACCGTGCATTATAATTACTACTCATCGTGTAGCCATAGGCACCAGCATTCATGAAACATAGCAAGTCGCCTTCTCTTATTTCATTTATCTTTCGATCCCAAGCGAAGGTATCCGTCTCACAAATATAACCCACGACTGTATAATATCTTGGTGTACCTTCTGGATTGCTAATATTGACAATATGGTGGTAGCCATCATAAAACATGGGTCGAATCAAATGATTCAAACCGGTGTCGACTCCTGCAAAAACAGTCGCCGTTGTTTGCTTGACAACATTTGTTTTAACAATGAAATAACCACTCTCACTCACCAAAAACTTGCCTGGCTCAAATAAGATTTTAACTTTTTTCTTTATTTTATTCTCAAAATCAATGATACGAAGTGTCAGTTTTTCTCCTAGTTCTTCAATATTAGTGCTTTCATCTCCAGGTTTATATGGCACTTTGAACCCACTTCCAAAATCTATAAATTCAATTTCGCTAAATTGTTCTGCAATGTCCAGCAAAATATCTGCTCCACGAAGAAAAACCTCTACATCTAGAATGTCACTACCGGTATGCATATGAAGCCCATTCACCTTAAGCTTAGAGCTCTTGACAATACGCTCCACATGTCGCAATTGATGTATGGATATTCCAAACTTAGAATCAATATGTCCTGTAGAAATTTTATGATTTCCACCTGCAGTGATGTGCGGATTGAAACGGATACAAACAGGAATAGAACGTTGGTATTTATTAGCAAATTGTTCGAGAATACTAATGTTGTCGATATTGATTAAACATCCTTCCTCGACGGCCATATTGATTTCATCCATACTGACACAGTTTGGCGTGTAAATGATTTCATGCCCTTGAAATCCAGCTTGTTTTGCCAACCAGACCTCCTGTATACTCACAGCATCAATCCCAGAACCGAGAGAGCGAAAATGTTTTAAAACATTGATGTTGTTGAGCGCTTTGCAAGCATATTGAATCTTCAGGTCAAGTTTCGAAAAAGCAGATGTCAAACGCTGATACTGTGCAGTCATTCTATCAAAATCATAAATATAGATCGGGGCACCATATTTATCGATAACCGATTCGAGATCAATATTTTGAATACAAAATTTATTGTTTACTAATTCCATAATTGGATGTGAAAGTATAACTATTTATCTTATTTGTAATGGAATTCTAGATTTATATCTGAGTTATGCATTTCAATTTTTTCAACAATTTTTCAATTGCTTTTTGATGGCAAAATTGTCAATAACTTAAAATGTTTTGTACAATTGTCTAGTTGAATTAGGTCTTTACTGTATTCGAAAAGAAATAAACACAGCGTACTATTTTATAATTTCTTGTTAATTATAGGATATGGATAACACTATTTCCCGATACAAAAACGACTAAATACAGCTCCAAGGATATCTCTATCCACCTCAATAGCTCCCGTAATGCTTCCAATATGTCTCAGTGCATCACGCAAATGCGGTGAGAGTAAATCTCCAGAGATGTTTTGGTTGATAGCTGTTTCAGTCTCTTCTATGGCTTTCAACGCCTTGTTCAAGGAGTCCAAATGTCTAGAATTACTTATAATCACTTGATTTTCTTCAATTCCTCCTTTAATAGATTCTACCAATTTGTTCTGTAAGTTCTGTATGGAGTAGCCACTAGCTTCTTTTGTTGAAATCGCAAGAAAGCAAAACCGGTTTTCTACATTTGTGCCTTCATCCCATTCCTTCCAATAGATGCCTTGATATTTATCTATTTTGGAAGGACAAATAAATATGATTTTATCCTTCGGAATGGACTCGATATCCGCTTGAACCTCTTTGATGGTGGTATCATTCTTGTCAAAAAGGTAGATAACAATTCTAGCAGAATCTATCTTTTCGTAGGCTCGACGAATACCCATTTTTTCAATTTCGTCGTCCGTATCACGAAGTCCAGCTGTATCTATAAATCGGAAAATGATTCCATCGAGATTTATCGTCTCCTCAAGTGTATCCCTTGTCGTTCCAGCGACGCTACTTACGATGGCTCTGTCTTCTTTTAGTAAGGAATTTAGTAGGCTAGATTTACCTGCATTTGGTTTTCCTACAATGGCTACAGGCACGCCATTCTTGATCGCATTGCCATAATGAAATGTCGCGATCAATTCTGAAATTCTATTTTTAAGAACGGAAATGAGATTCGTAAGCTGAGCTCTATCGGCAAATTCGACATCTTCTTCCCCAAAATCTAATTCCAATTCAATCAATGCTGTAAAATGAATCAATTCATCTCTGAGTATAGACAACTCATTGGAGATACCTCCTCGCATTTGGTTCAAGGCAATGCGGTGAGAAGCGCCAGATTCTGATGCTATCAAATCAGCAACGGCCTCTGCCTGCACTAGGTCTAATTTGCCATTGAGAAAGGCTCTTTGGGTAAATTCTCCAGCAGTGGCAAGACGGATACCTTTTTGACTTAAAAGATCCATAATGGACTGAAGAATAAATCGTGATCCATGACAGGAGATCTCCACGGTATCCTCTCCTGTATAAGATTTAGGATTTCGAAATATAGAAACCAATACCTCATCAATCACTTGATCACCGTTTATGATTGTTCCAAATATTTGAGAGTGACTTTTTTCGCTGATCAATCTGTTTTTGGAGTTAAAAACGGAATCAACAATCTCAATAGCTTTGCTGCCACTCAAGCGAATGACTCCGATGGCTCCAGAACCTTCTGGTGTGGCTAATGCAAGAATGGTATCATCCATTTTCATAATCAGTTGTAATTAAAGATACAAAGTTAGAAAAACTTGGACAAGAGGAATGAAAATCGGGAGAGGAATAGACGAATAGAAAAATACAATGAATAAACTCAAAAAAAACGCTATTTTTGAAAACGGTATGAATGAAGAAAAAATCTGTCTTAACTGCTCCAAAGCATTGCGCGGAAGAGCTGATAAAAAGTTCTGCGACGAGAACTGTAGAAATCAGTATAACAATACGCTGAATAGTGATACCAACGCCGAAATGCGTCTAATTCAAAATATCCTCAGAAAAAACCGACGTATTTTATCTGAATTGCTCGGAGAACAAGACAAGTATAAAACATCAATGAAAAAATTGATGGATAGAGGATATAAGTTGGATTTTCTGACACAACTTTATCAGACAAAAACGGGTACTATCTACCGATACTGTTTTGAATATGGAATTATGCTTTTGGATGAAGATATGGTTCTGATCGTAAA
>CANHJR010000206.1 GCA_947461165.1 Saprospirales bacterium
ATGATGGCTATCGTGTATCAAATCAAACTTAATGGTTTAGAGGAAATTTTAAACACTTTGAAGCGAGAAACGTATTTGAAATAGAGAGTTTTTAATATTCTCACTTCATGTATATGTACTGAATTTCTGAATATTAAACACAAATTAGTTTAAATTTTAGATAAAACCTAGCCTAAAATTGCACTTTCAATCAAAAATGCAATTCTACTTTATTGAAATTTGCTATATTTGCTTATTGCTGATATTGACAGTTGATTTGTCGATCGTTAGCTAGTCGAGAACGTAAAATGAAGATGGAAAAAAACTTTAACGCACAAGAGGTAGAGAAAAAATGGAGTGAAATTTGGCTGAAAAACAAGGTTTTTAAGTCGGAGACAAATGAAAACAAACCGTCTTATACGGTTTTAATCCCACCACCCAATGTCACAGGGGTATTGCATTTCGGTCATGTACTGAACAATTCTTTGCAAGATTTTTTTATTCGAAAAGCTCGAAAACAAGGGTTCAACACCTGTTGGGTGCCTGGTGTGGATCATGCAGCTATAGCCACAGAGGCCAAAGTAGTCTCCATGCTTCGAGAGCAAGGTATCAAAAAATCCGATATTTCCCGCGAACAGTTTTTGGAATATTGCTGGGATTGGAAGCACAAATACGGAGGAATCATAATAGATCAGTTGAAATCTATTGGTGCTGGATGTGATTGGGATCGTACGACGTTCACGCTTGATGATCACTATTACAAAGCTGTCGTTCGAGTGTTTGTCGATCTTTACAAAAAAGGATATATATACAAGGATAAACGAATTATCAACTGGGATTGTGAGGCTAAAACCGCACTTTCCAATGAAGAAATTTTATACAACGAAGCAGGGGAGAAGGGGCAGTTATTCTATCTTAAATATAAGTTTGCGAACAGCGACAAGTTTTTAACTATCGCGACCACGAGACCAGAAACCATTTTTGCAGATCGAGCAGTAGCGGTCAATCCATCTGATGAACGATACAAGAACATCATTGGGCAAGAAGTCTTGATTCCTTTACTGAATTATCCTATCAAAATCATAGGAGATAACTATGTGGATAAGGAGTTCGGAACGGGATGTCTCAAAGTGACGCCAGCTCATGACATCAATGACTACGAAATTGCACAAAGACACAGCCTTGAAATCGTAGATATTCTCAATGATGACGGTACACTCAACGAATTGTGCTCTTACCCAGAGTTTATTGGAAAGGATCGATTTGCGGTTCGCAAAATGATGAAATCAAAATTGGAAGAGGTTGGTGCCTTGAAAAAGATAGAAGACATCGTCAACAAAGTCGGAAGAAGTGAGCGAACAAATAGCATTGTCGAACCAAAATTGTCCTTGCAGTGGTTTATTGCTATGAAGGAGTTTTCAAAGAAAGCCCACGAAGTCGTTATGACGGATGAGGTCGCTTTTTATCCTGCATATCACAAAAACACATTCAATTATTGGATGACCAATATCCGAGATTGGTGTATTTCTAGGCAGCTTTGGTGGGGACATCGCATTCCAGCTTGGTATTTGCCAAATGGAGAGTTTGTCGTCGGGGAAACGATTGAAGAGGCTTATGAATTGGCATTGACCAAGAATCCTAGTCTGAATATGACCGATCTAAAACAAGACGAAGATGTTTTGGATACCTGGGCTAGCAGTTGGATTTGGCCTTTGGAGGTTTTTGGTGGATTTGCAAACTATAACAAAGAAACGTCAAAAATCGACATTTCAAAAAACAAAGATTTAGCCTATTATTTGCCTTCCAAAGTACTTGTGACAGGTCCAGATATTATGTTTCCTTGGGTCACTCGAATGGTTATCGCCAACTATGAGTACACAGATTTGAAACCATTTGAAAGAGTCTTTTTCACAGGGATTGTTCGCGACAAATTGGGTCGTAAAATGTCAAAATCACTTGGAAATTCGCCTGACCTTCAGGAAATGATCGACAAATACGGCATTGATGGCATACGCTATGGAATGATGAGTTTGTCACCAGCAGGTAATGATATTATTTTTGATGAGAAAGCACTAGAGGTTGGTCGCAATTTCTCTAATAAACTTTGGAATGCACTTCGACTCATAAAATCTTGGGATGTGGCTGAAGGAAACAATGCGGAAAACACACCAGTTATTGAATGGTTTCAGGTTTTGTATTCTAAGAATCTAGTTAAATTTCTTGACAATTCTGAAAACTTTAGAATCTCCGAGGCATTGAAGGATATTTATTCATTTGTTTGGGATGATTTCTGTTCTTGGTATCTCGAGATGATCAAGCCTGACTTTGAGAAGCCGATCGATTCACACACTTATAATCAAACGATTTTGTTTTTTGAGAATATTCTCTCAATACTCAATCCAATTATGCCATTTATCACAGAAGAGTTATGGCAACAAATTCGCGATCGAAAGGAGAATGATTATTGTCTTGATGCGCAATACATTGTAGATCAAAGCAATAATGAAGATATCATCTTGAAGCAAGAAGTCGCAGCAGAATTAGTTGTTCGCATTCGGGAGATCAGATCAAACCTGAAATTGAAAAACCGCGAACAAATTAGCATCAGCATCGACTCAGAATTGTATGCTGCTACCGCGGGTTTTATGCCAAAAATAAAAAAACTAGTTTGGATAGATAAGATCGATCAGGATACAGAATCAAGTGCAGTCAATATCGGATTGGTAAAGAATAAAAAGATAGTCGTCCATTCGGACAAGATGCAAGATACAGCAGATGTCAAGAAGAAAGTGGAAGACGAAATTCAATACATCAAAGGCTTTATCAAATCAATAGAATCAAAACTGAACAATCAAGGTTTTGTAGCCAAAGCACCTGAAAAGGTCCTTGATATGGAACGAAAAAAATTAGCAGATGGACAAGAAAAACTAAGTCAACTAGAAGAACAACTCAAAATAAGTAATTCATAATATATCATAATATAAAACAAGTAGAAATGGGAAATCAACCACAACGTAGAAATGAAGGGAACTTTAAAGGAACAATAACCAAGGAGTCATATTCACAGAACATTATTAGTACTGTGATCAATGGAGCCAAATTGCACAAGGTCATTGTTATGAAGTATTACAGCACAGAGAAAGGAACAACAGAGCGAATTATAGAACCAATGGGAGTTGTCATTCGTATGGGACGAAAAAATGTTGTAGGATGGTGCAGATTGCGAAACGACTGGAGGACATTCCGTGTAGATCGTATCAATTTCATAGCAATCAATATGAGCGAGGACTTTGAACCTAGAGCAGATTATAGAAGAGAGGATTTTGAGGATGC
>CANHJR010000207.1 GCA_947461165.1 Saprospirales bacterium
AAATATTCATTTTTAAACAACACTGAGCTCTCCATAAAAAGATTTTCGCAGAACAGCTTTACGTCATTCTTGAATAACGCGCCGCCATTCAATTCATTCATTACATCTGTCATAGAAATAACATCTTCGGAAGAGCATTCCCCCGAAAATGATAATCTTACAGAATTTTGCCCAATTCCTTGATAAGAAATTAAAACCAATAGATAAACGATAATTTTTTTCATTTCTCTAGTTTGATGTATCAACAAATCCACATGTGCTTTCTCCATCCCCAGATTTCATGCAAATCAGAGAAAGCCCTTTGAAGGATTGATTTTTTAGTGTCTTGTTTGTTCCTTTATCTACGATTGAAACTTCAACAGTTAGGTTTCCTCCTTGATCTATACTTTTATTTAATTTATCGAATTCATCATGAGATGGATAAACAAATCCATCTGGTTCCTTTTGTACTAAGACACGTCCATCACGCAGCGTTATTTTAATTTCAATTTTCATTTTGTCCCTATCCACGCCTGAAAAAATAAACATCCCGTCTTCATTGTTATGACTAATTCTTGGAATGACCGGACACCCATTATTGGACCTATCACCCTTCTCATTGGGACATTGATCAATCTCATCATTCAAGCCATCACCATCCTTGTCTGGTATTGGACATCCCTTATATTTTTTAGACCCATAAGAATTCGGACATTGGTCAATATCATCATTCAAACCATCACGATCCTTGTCTCTATCGTTATCAATGACAGGCGGACAAACACACCCCTCGCATCGTTTTTCTCCTTTGATATCAGGACATTGGTCAACTTCATCAGCAACTCCATCCTTATCTCGATCGGCAACCACAACAACTTTTGGAGCCTTCAAATAAACGACGCGAATGACATCCTTGGCCATCACCATTTTATTAGCGATTAGAATCTCAATATAAGTATGCAGCAATTGAGAATTCTTCCATTTCTTATGGTGATCACTATAATCACTAGCCATGGAATGATCAATTAGAAACTCCTTAACAGTATCATTCATATCATGGTTTATCTGCAAAGGCTCACAAGTCGAAGCTCTTATTGCGTTGTGCCTAAATCGAATATAATTTTGATCCTCTGCACAAGTCACATTGAAATACTCATCCTCCTCTATCTTGCGATCTTCAAGAGTATATTGTTCAGGAAAAACACCTGCTCGAAATGAATTCATAAATTCTACAGGGATCTCAATAGAATCAGACGCAAGGCCTGATAATTCCGCGATTCCTGATTGATCCAAACGAGCAAATGAAACGATAGGATTCAAAAAAAATGGCGATGGCTGTCCAGTCGAAAAATGAGAAACAAAACCATTAACTTCATTCTGAAAATCCAATGAATCATCTACAATGGGACATTCAGCGAAAACCTCAATGTTCAACGTATTCGTCAATTCTCTCGGACTAGTGCTACAAGTCTGAAGCAACATAATCAATGTCACTAGACCTATAGCTATTATTACAATAGTTGTAACTGCAATACTTTTATTCATATCTCTTACTTAAAAAATATTAATCAATTTAAAAAGGACTAGAAGCCTGTTGACGGAATAGCACTATCCGAACCATCAGTTGGAATTGTAGCTGGTCCGCCATCGTGTCCAACCATGGTCATCTGAAGTCGAATACACTCTGTCCTTAACTCTTGAGCAAATCTGTCCGTAAATAATGAGGTAAGAGAACTGATATCACTATCCCATATTAAACCTACACTTGAAATTCTATAGGTAAAGACTTGACCATTCTGGCCAGGAGCAGAAGACACTAACTCCAATTTTTGACGACCATTATGAAAAACCTTTACACCATCTTGCATCACAAGAGAGGAAGTATATAAACGGCTATAGGTCTGAACTCCGAAAGAATTCGAAAGTCCTTTCGAATTAGCATCCACCCATTTATCGTATTCCTTCTTCATCTTACGCGACGTTTGCACAGCGGCTAGCCAATAACCCGTATGACTAGAATGTATGTAAATTACAACTAAATAAAATATTGAAATAACAGCAATCAGCATTATCGAACCTGATCCCTTGAGACTAAAAAAAACCACCAATCCAAAAATTTTCAATCCAGCAGATATAACCATCAGCAGCAAACCCAGGAATTCACCAAAAGCCCATTCTCTTATTTGCTTGTCGAGATTCCATCTCAATATAGGGTCCACCGTAACAGACAGTCTATTTCGAAGAACAGTCCTGTATTCACTTTTTGCATGAAACATTTTGACTCCTATTATATCTAGTGTCACAAAAAGTATTACAACAATTATTGCCCCAATAACAACCTTCGAATTATTTTGAGCCCTAATAGCTCCAATTATCGTAAGACCAAGAGCCATTATTTCAATAAGTATTGCAATAATAGTCCATCCCTGATCTTTACTAAAACCAACTGTTTCGAGCAAACCTGTCCTATTGACGGTATTTGATTTTCTAGTTCCCAACCAAGACTGAATAGTCGGAAGGCTTGGGCTAAATTGACTTGGCGCTGGGTAATATGAGTCTGACATTGCCTAATTATATATTTATTTTTCAAATGTATTAACTTTTTACATTTATATTACTTTTTTGACATGCATTATGTAAACAATTTGAAACATCAGCAAAAGACTTTAATTTTACATCTTGAATTCCACCCATGCCCACTACCACCCCAACAAAGACCAAGAAAAAACCGAAAGTAAATATTGATCAAAAGATCAAACGAAAACTTGCGTCTAGTCATGAAGTGGAATCACAAGTAATCGTTCATTGCCATTACCGCGCAGCTCCTGAAGAAGCTGAAGCAATCCGCATTTGGAAGACAACATTTCTAATTCCAAAAGGGGGCAATCGAAAATGCAAACTCATTCACCACGAAAACATCACCCTTTGCCCTCTGTGGACAGAAGTTCCCGCAGGTGCCATACATCGATTTACACTCGTGTTTGAAGGCCTTCCAAAGGACTGTCTCAGTTTTGATCTCATCGAAAAAATCCCTCAACCCGGCGGCTTTGTCTGCACCGATATCTCTCGAAACAATACTGACGTATATCACGTCCAATTTCAGTAAAAAAAAAGAAAGAAAGAAAGAAGGCTAGCTTATAATTATAAAGTAAGCAAAAGGACAACTACTCCCTGAATAAAAAGGTACAGAGTCAGATTTGTTATGCTATAATATACTAACTTCCAACGCTTATACCAATTCTTACCTACTCAAATTTCATCGTCCTTTTATTTATCTTACTTGTTTTTCAGTTAAGCCATTTAATACGATACAAAAGGAGATATTTTTTTTG
>CANHJR010000208.1 GCA_947461165.1 Saprospirales bacterium
AAGAACCTCAGAGGAATAGGCTCTGTAGCCTGTATGATATTCTGATAGTTTTTGACTCATAAGAATATTTTGGACAAAGGTGAGTAATCTATTAGCAATGTATTTATATATGGGCATACCCCCTTTAAGGGCTCCATTACCCAAGATTCTTGAACCAAGCACAACTTTATATGTGTCGGATTCGATCAAATAGCACATTGATTTTATAAGCTTGGGAGTATACTGATAATCTGGATGAAGCATTACGATAATATCAGCACCAATTTCCAGTGCTTTATTATAACATGTCTTTTGGTTTGCTCCGTAACCATAGTTTTTATCATGGCGAATGATATATTTTACCCCATAATATTTGGCAGTTTCAATAGTATTGTCAGAACTTGAATCATCCACAAGGATAACATCATCAACGATATCGTATGGTATTTCGTTGAGCACTTTTAAAATGGTTTTTTCGGCATTGTAAGCAGGGAGCACAACGGCGATACGTTTTTTTGCGATCATATTTATGGTATTTGCCACAAGGGGCCATGCAATTGATTGATGGTTTGTGATATATATATAGCTATAAAAACCATTAGTATTACACCATAGGCAAGGCTAAAACTTGTAAGCATGATCGTTAACCATTTTGGAATTTGAATAGCTTTAGTTCCACGAACTATTAACGGAAGAAGAATAAATAGACCAGGCAGGATGAATGTAGCCTTCATGCTTGAGAAATAGGGGTATCTCATTGTTTGTAATAATGGTACTAGCAGAAATAGCATACCAATGGCTATTGGCAAAAATGAGAATAGAGTCGGTATTGATATTTTTTTTAATTCTCCTAATTTTTTCCGAATTGCTATTATTGATATTGAAAAAAGGAAAATAGCCCATAATAGTCCTAAGATATAGCCGAATCTAGCTAGAATAACTACGCTTTTAACTTGTGGATTAAGAAAGCGATATTCATAATCGAAGAACGTCCGCGCGAATAATTCCGTTGGCAGAGAGGCTGAAGTTTTTTCACTTATAAAGGGATCAAAGAATAGTGCTTTTATTTTAAACGAAGACAATTCAACAAGTTCGAATTTCCCTGGAAATTGGTTTTTAGCATAATTAAAGAATTCTTGATTGCTAACTAATGCTTTATCTGTCAAATGATATTTCCATAATTCATATGATATTCCAATAGTGAAGAATAAAATGTAGAACAATACCAAATTCGTAATTGGAGTATTTTTATTTTGATACTTAGCTTTCATCAAGATTATTAACGGAAAGATCAATAAGATTAGCCCATGTTGTTTGGTTAGACATCCCGAAACGACTATTCCCAAAAGAAGGATGAATTTCTTCAATGAAATTATTTGATTGGTCTTCAAGGAATCGAGACATTTTTGGAATTGAAAATAGACTAGTATTGTTGTGAATACTAGCAAATAATCATTGCCAATCATCACAGCGGTAAATATGTCTACCGGTAATATTGTAAAAAAGGTAAGAAATAGGATTTTTTGATTTCTATTAGAACTGTAGGAATCAATTATTCGCCAAAAAACGATTAGTGCTAGGATTGAAAGTATGGGGTTAATAAGTTGCACTGTCTTCCATGCGATTAACTTGCTTTCTGATACATAATATGATAAGGAATATACAAGCCCCCCTATTGAATAATACAGCGGAGGCTGATAGCATTCCCAACAATCTGAAGGAGAAGGAATTTGTGCGCTCTTAGCGTATAGATATACAACTTCAAGATGATCGTCAAAGGAATTATTTGGCGGACTGACAATAAATAGTGTAAGTCTCAATATTATTCCAATGCTAATTATTGAAAGGATTATCAGTCTCGACTTGGACACGTTGTTCATTTTTTCAGGTAATAATACAAAGCTTAATTATCTCACGAGTATTTACTGACTTATCATTGAATTATTATAGACTCTGGCCCACCAAAAGTTGATGGATGTTTTTTCAATGGAATAATTGAGCATATCATTCCCGTTGCCTTTTCGTATTTCTTTTTTCCAAGGTTCATCAGGGTAGAGGTTCTTGAGATTATGATTGAAATTTTTTGGAACTATTATTTGTAATTGTTGAAATTGTGTTATGTAAGGTGTATTTCTTATTTCCCAGATGTATTCATCGTCGTTCTTAATATTCCCATTCATAAATTGTGTAAGTAATTCTCTTTTATAGTTAACTGACATCAAAAGAATCGGGCCAAGTAAAGATGCCGCTATGAATTTCATATATAAGCTAGATTTTTCAAAATAAATAAGAGGCAGATATATGAAAGGTACTATTGTTAAAATGTATCTTGGTCCAAAAGACCAAATGCTACCATGCCAAGCAAAGTTTAAACTGAATAGTATAAAATTGAATAGACAATACAGGAATATTGATATCGCTATCAAGCGATGCTCCAAATAGAAGCGTTTGAAGAATGGAATGGTAAGGATCAAGGTAGGAGAGAATATCAAAAGACCTTTAACGGGTGATAATAAGAATCCAACCATATTCACGGGGAATTTTTGCAGTGACCAGAATTGGAAATTTGTTCCATGTGCTAAAGTCCATGCGAGATTGTATCCAGTTTCCAAGGGGTTGTGAAATCGAAAATAGTTATAGAACAAAACAAAAAATAATCCTGGCAGTACACCAGCTAGAAGAAATAAGATTTGTTTTTTGTAGGATACCAATAGGACGATACACGGGAGAGCTATAATAGTTGTCGTTCGAAATAGGAGGCCAACGCTTAGAATCAGACCAATAAGGAACATTTTACTATTTGTTTTGGGCGATATGGCAAAATGGAAAGCAATAAGAACAAATAGCATTTCATAGTGATGCTCATATGTGCTTTGTGCTAGTGTTAATGAGTAGGAGGTGAGACAAAATACAAGGGAGGTGAAATAGGCCTTTTGTTCAGATTGACTGAGGTTGTAAGCTATTAAAAAGAGGAAATAACTAGCTAGGGCATGGATAAAGAAATTGATAAATGAAACCAAGAAAGCAGCTGAATAGTAGATTTCCGCATCGTTGGAATAAAGTGTTTTAGTAAATGCATATATTGGAATGAGTACGATTGATTGACCAGGGTTATAAACCATATGTCTTTTTCCAAGTTCGTTCATGGCAATATTTCCATGTTGATCTTCGCCAACGTCTTCAGGTAAACCCCAATCACCAGTTTCCAAGAATAGTCGTGTTTGAGTCAATCGAAGATGAGTGTCGGGGTTTTCTATTTGACCCGAAGAGAAAAGTAGCCCCATA
>CANHJR010000209.1 GCA_947461165.1 Saprospirales bacterium
AACTCTTCCTAGTTATCGTGAAATTTTAAAGATCGCAATGCCGATGATTATTGGAAGCCTGAGCGAAACCATTTCTTCGGTTGTAGATACGGCATTTATGGGGCAATTAGGAACTATTGAAATGGACGGCATGGGTATGGCAAATGTATTTCTGCTTCTCATTTTTATGGTTGGTTGGAGTTATGGACGTGGCTCCCAAATCATTATTTCTCAAAACCTTGGTGCCGAAAAATATGGCAATATTGGGAAAGCCTTTGGGAACTCATTATTGTTTTTATTACCTGTAAGTATTCTTTTGGCTATTTATTTACATTATGGTTCTGAATCGGTGCTAAAATTTATTATTACCAATCCAAATATTCATTCTGTTTCTTTCGTAATTATTCAAATCCGTGCACTTGGTCTTCCATTTCTAATGACTAGTGTAGTGATATCAAGCCTATATACTGGACTAGGGCAGACCAAGATCCTCATTTTGTCCCAAGGCATATCCGCAGTGTCCAATATGATACTGAATTATTGTCTGGTTTTCGGCCACTTTGGATTTCCCGAATTAGGCTTTGAAGGCAGTGCATGGGCTACGGTGACTAGTGAAATTCTTGGGCTCTTGGTTTTGATTCTTGCACTCTACTTTGACCGTATCAAAATGCAAGCATACAAAATTGTTGAGGGTATGCATTTAAATTTAGAGATTGTCAAGGATCTCAACAGATTGGCAACTCCAATGTTTGTTTTACATCTTTTCAGTATAGGGTCCTGGGTTTATTTTTTTGCACTGGTAGAGCGAATGGGTGAAAAGGACTTGGCTATTTCGATGGTTCTCAGACAAGTATTTATGGCCATTACAATTCCGAGCTTTTGTCTCGCAAATACAGCCAATACCCTGGTAGGTCGTGCCGTAGGTGCCAGAAAAATTGACTTCATCATGCCATTGATAAAAAAAGTCATTTGGATCAACTACATCATCTTAATTTCTCTAGCCCTTTGCGTTTTTTTATTGCGTTCACCATTAATAGAACTCTTCACAAAGGATCAATTTGTCATTCAAAATATTACCAGCCCATTGCTGGTTTTGCTCTCAGCATATTTATTTATTCCTGCCAGCAATGTGCTATTTGTAAGTATATCTGCACTAGGAAACACCAGAACCTCGCTCTTTGTGGAATCCATTGTCATCGTTTCATATATGATTTACATGTATGTTGTTGTCCATGTTTTACATGGCAATCTATTGGGTGCTTGGTCATCGGAAACCTTCTATTGGCTGATGCTTCTGATTGTTGGATCCATCTACTACTATAAGTGGAATTGGAAAGATCAAATCATATATCTAGACAAGAATGAATGATTTTTGTCTAATTCCATAAAAAAAAGACCGAAAACAATCGCTTCGGCCTAAGAGGTATAAATTAAGGACGAAAGGCAATTCGAGATTTAAGCTCCTTTTTCAGTTTGATAATAATCATCGTACATTCTGTTGATTTCACCGTAGACAAAGTCTGTCATTTCTTTGAATCCATTGTCCTCAAACGGAGAATCCAATTTGGCTAATTTCATCAAATCAAGGAAATGAAGGCTACCTCCTGCACAACAGAGTGTATAGTAATCCTTCCAAGCCGCAGTGAAATCTTGATTCATCTTACGATAAAACTGAAAAGCGCAAACTTGAGCCAGCGTATAGTCAATATAATAGAATGGCATTTGATAGATATGCGTTTGGTTTTGCCATCGTCCACCATTTTCTAGATATGGGGCATTTTCATAGGTCACCCAAGGCATATATTTTCCTTGTATATCTAGCCACATCTTTCTTCTTTCTTCTGGCGTCAAAGTTGGGTTTTCATATACTCGATGCTGAAATTCATCCACAGACACACCGTAAGGCAGAAATAAAAGTGATTTTAAAATATGTCCCAACTTGTATTTAGAGGTATCTTCTTTGAAAAACTTATCAACCCACTTCCAAGCGAAAAATTCCATACTCATAGAATGAATTTCGGCAGACTCAGATGTAGGGAAATAATACTCACTCAATGGGAAGTGCATACTGCAATAACACTGAAATGCATGACCAGCCTCATGCGTCAATACATCCACATCATGCGATGTTCCGTTGAAATTCGAATATATAAATGGCGACTTAAGTCCTTCAATATAGGTGCAATATCCTCCCGGTGATTTATTCTCTCGATTGAGTAGATCGAGCATTCCTTTTTCCTGCATGGAATTGAAGAATTCTCCTGTTTCTTTGCTCATCTCGTTGTACATAACCTGTGCATCCGCTATCATCTGCTCTGGAGACGTTTTTGGTTTGGCATTACCATCTTTGAACAGCAATCCATCGTACTGAACTGGCTTCTCTATTCCAGTGCTTTTAGCAATTCTTTTTTTCAATTCATGTGCTATCGGGGTAATGTATTTTAAAACATTTTCGCGATACTTTGCTACTTCCTCTGCTCCGTAAGCTGTTCTACCCATTCTATGATATCCGACTGGTACGAAGTTTTCATAACCCAATTTTGTTGCGATTTCGTGTCTAACCTTGACTAAACTGTCATAAATCTCATCAAATTTTGGTTGATGCTTGAGCATTTCTGAATAATACGCCTCGGAGGCTCGACGACGATAGTCTCGATCCACATTCTCCATCAATGGCGACATCGCACTACTATTATAAGTCTTTCCTTCAAACTCAATCCGTATTTGAGCTGTCAATTTCTGATACTCAGAACCTAGAGCATTCTCCTTCTGAAGTAGAGGCATGACTTCCTCATTGATGGATTTTCGAGCCAATTCTGCAAGATCAAGAAATTGCGCACCAAACTCTTGGTCAATAGCTGCTCTATGTTTTGAATCTAGAAGCATATTGGTAAAGTCGGTCATTGACTTTTGAATTTGTGGTCCGATTTGATCGGTAAATTCTTGCTCCTTCTCGTAAAATTCGTCTTTTGTATTCTGACTATATCTCACCTGGACAAGTTGACAAGCACCAGAAATGTCAGTGGATAATTTCATTGTTTCTAGAAATTTCTCTCTAAATGTTGCATAGTCATCTATGCTATTCATTTCGTCCAAGCTGGACTTCACTTTTGATAAAAAACCATCTATGTCTGGTCTCGTGTACTGTAAATCTACTAATTTCATTATAATCTATTCTTTATGCTTAAAAATTATCTTCTTGTGATGTCATTGTAAAATGCGAAAACCATAATTCCGAGTATGAGATATGTTCCGATATTTTGTAATATTTGAAGA
>CANHJR010000210.1 GCA_947461165.1 Saprospirales bacterium
AAGACCTTTGGGGAAAGTTATGCTCTAAAAGATTTAATCAAATCCAATTTTACTGAAAATATATATGAGCAACTTCTTCAAAGTGAAAAAGATATCATCGTCTCAGTTTCAAATCTGAGCTATCAATCTTTAGAATACAAATCATTGTTGGATTCCTCCTATGAGGATTTTTGTGATTGGATATGGATCTCGTGTAATTTCATTCCATTTATGACTTTGGCAAGCAAAAATGGTTGTGAATATGCAGATGGAAGTCTTGGAGTATCAGTAGCTATAGAGGAGGCCATTCGAAGAGGTGCGACCACGATCGACGCCATCGTACTCGATGTTGAAGATAAAAAATCTAAACTTGACTCCATTACAAATCCATTTATGTTGCTGACAAGTATGTTTGCATTTTCTAAAAGAATATTGGAGCAACAAAATATTCGCGTCGCCAATGATTTTGCAAAAAAGAAAGGGGTAAAAATCAGCTATTATCACACACCTTTTAGTCTCACAAACAATCCTTTATTGTTCGACCAAAACGAGATGAAAACCTGGTGGGATATGGGATACAAGATGGTGATAGATCGCCAAATGCAATTTGAAAACGACAAGCCCTAGCTCAGCTTATCCATAGCAATACCTAAAGCGGTCTTCTGCAGATAAAGTGGGTTTGACGATACCTTAAAGCATTCCTTTATAGCATTCTGAATGGTCAACGAGGCATCTTCAAATATCGAATCTTCTGTGAGCACGATATCTGGTTGCATGAGATATGCAAAGACCCTAGCCATACCGCAATTTGCAATAAAGTCCGGAACAACTGAGCATTTCGAATCCGTATATTGAGCTATTTCACCATAGAAAACTTCGGCATCTGCAAAAGGCACATTGGCTCCACAACTAATCATTTCAAGACCATTGGCGCAGAGTCGATCAACTTGTTCTTTTGATACGATTTTAGAGGCAGCAGCAGGTATAAATATATCTGCTTCCACATCCCAGATCTTTTGATTGATTTCATCAAATGAGAGCATATTAGATGTGGCAAGCGCATTCCCATTTCTAGTTTCCAATAAATCGCGTATATCATCTGTATTGAGCCCAGATTCTGAAATTATTCCTCCATCCTTGTCTATAATCCCAACTATTTTAACACCCTGGAGGGCTAAATAAAATGCTGCAGCGCCTGCTACATTTCCCCACCCTTGAATAATTGCACGTTTTCCGTGAAGGTCTCGTGTTTTGTATATTTGGTAGAAATGACGAACCGCCTCACAAACACCATATCCAGTAATTAAATCTGCTACGAGATAGTTCTTGGATGGATTTGGAGTAAGTTCTGGACTTTTTACAACCAACTCTACACCGTGGGATAGTTGGCTAATTTGCTTTGATTTTTGCTCAGCTGTTGGATTGAAATGTCCAACAACAATTCCTTCCTGTGGATGTCCAATTCCGTATTTTTCAATTTGAGGGTTGACATCCTTTATCTCATCTACATTCATATCTCCACCAGTTCCATAATATGTTTTGAGAAGTGGTGAAACTCGTTGATACCATTTTTCAAGCACACGTTGTTTTCTAGGATCTTTTGGATCGAAATTGATTCCAGACTTGGCACCGCCTATTTGTGGACCTGCTACGGTGAATTTTATTTCCATGGTTTTAGCCAGTGACAATACTTCATCCTTGGTACAACCGAGTCGCATACGGGTGCCGCCTCCAGCAGCGCCTCCGCGCAATGAATTTATAACAACCCAACCTTCTGCACCGGTTTCATCATCTTTCCATTCCAATACAAGTTCAGGTGCTTTATCCTTGTAAGCCTTTAATTTCTCTAACATTCAGGTCTAGTATTTTGCAAATAATTTTTTTATTAAGAAGTAACCATCAACGGCATGACCAGCATAAGTATACTTTCTTTTTCGTCCGCATCATTTGGGAAAAGAAGACACGCGCGCCCTGGGGTTGACATTTCGATCATTACCTCTTCAGAGTGCATTGTAGATAAGATTTCAGATAAATAGCGACCATTATATCCTATGGTCATATCTTCTCCATTGTAATTTACGGTCATATCTTCCTTACCACCATTGGCATAGTCCAAATCGTTTGCAGTGATAGTCAATTGACTTCCTACGATATGGAAAACGATCAAATTTGTAGATTGATTGGAAAGAGGCATCAATCTATTGACTCTAGTTCTTAATTCATTTCGATTGACGATAAGTACATTCGGATTGTTGGTTGGAATGACGGTGTTATAGTCAGGATATACGCTATCAATCAATCGTGTAATGAGATAAACATTTTGGAACTTGAACGAGCAATGATTCTTGTCAAAAATCAGCTCAACTTCATTGCCTGCTTCTGGAAGTGCAGATTTAAGTTGTGATAAAACTTTTTTAGGAAGAATAAACGTGTAGGTGTTTGCAGAGGTCACATCACGTCTACGATATCTTGTAAGTTTCTGTGCATCAGTAGCTACAAATGTTGTCCCATCTTTGTCAAATTGGCAAAAAAGACCTGTCATAGCCTTTCTATTCTCATCGTTTCCAATACAGAACATCGACGTTTGAATTGCGCTATGCAATATGCCAGCATCTAATGCCACTGAATTGTCGCTCGATAAGGCAGTAAGTTCAGGAAACTCATTTCCATCAAAACCATTGAGCGTTCCTTCACCTGATTCATGTGTAAAAGAAATGATATTCTGATCAGAAATCGTAAATACCAACGGCTGCTCTGGGAGATGCTTGATCGTTTCCATGAGTTTCTTGGCAGGAACAGCGATACTTCCGGACTCATTAGCCTGAACATCCATTGTTACCTTCATCGTATTTTCAATATCAGAAGCTAAAACTTCTAATTTGTTGTCCTGAATGGTGAATAATAGGTTATCAAGTATTGTTATAACATTGTTACTTCCTACAATACCTATAATTTTACTTAAATTATCATATAAAACCTTTGAAGAGACTGTAAATTTCATTTTTCGATGTATTTTTACGCAAAAATAGAATATTTTGGCAAACCAAAGATCCAATAATAAAATATGAAATTCAAATATATCGTTGCCATTCTATTTATTGCCCTGTTTTCAATGATAGGTCTTATTGTTGTGCAAATAAATTGGATGTCAGACTCCTACCGACTTGAACAAAAAAGTCAAGAAAATTCAATTTATGAAGCGTTATCTGACGCTTTGAATGAATATGAAAAGGAAGCCAGTATGAAATATTTCAATGAAG
>CANHJR010000211.1 GCA_947461165.1 Saprospirales bacterium
AAAGTCAGAGTAGTTTATGATTCAAAGTCTAAAACATATACTGGCAAACTGGAGTTCATGTATGAAGATGATCAGATCAATGGTCGCAAAATGTTGGATGCAAACAATCCGAACCCACAGCTTCGGAATCGCAGAGTCACTGGTATCAATTTTTTACATAGTTTTAAATATGAAGGTAATAGAAAATTTCGAGGATATATCTATGACCCAGTATCAGGGAAAGAATATAGATGTCTTCTCACCTTAAGACCCGATCATAAAACTGCTGAAATTCGAGGATACATTTTAATTCCATGGATTGGACGTACCGAAATCGCTACAAAAGTAGATAGATAATATTGTTCTTAAAATGAAGCAACTCTTATTCATTTTCAGTTTATTATTTGGGGTTCAATTTGCTTTTGCTTCCCTTCCAGAGGATGGGAGTCGAAACGAGGTTACTGGAATTTGGCTATCTGAAAACAAAAAACAGAAAATAATAGTCTCTTATGATTCCACATCCAAATTTTATATTGGCAAGATTGCATGGATGTATGAGGATGAACAAACTGCTGGCAGAATAATGCTAGATTCCAAAAATCCAATTAAGAAACTGCAAACAAGACGGCTGACTGGTGTTACGCTAATTTACAATTTAAAACCAATTGGTAAAGATCGATTTAAGGGAATGATCTATGACCCAAATACAGGAAAAGATTACAAATGCACCCTCACACTAAGGCCTGATAAAAGATCTGTAGAGATTCGTGCCTATTTTGTCGTACCAATAATTGGAAAAACTGAAATCGCAACGAAGATAGACTAACCTTTTTTCAATTAATTCTCTCTTGCTTTTCTAAGTTTCATTTAACTTTGTGGTATAAATTATAAACACTACAAAATCTACTAGAATGTCTGAAGATCAAGGTAAAAGATTAAATGATTATCTTCTTATAGAGCCGCACTATGGCTGGGCTGATGCAGAAGGCAATTTTATAAAGCCTACCCTAAAGCAAATCTTAAAAGAGTACCTGACACGAATCAATATTTTCAAAGATTCGAAGGCTTGGTTCCCTTTTATGGCCTGGTTTTGGGTGTTATGCCTATTACCATTTATGTTATTGCTATTGTTCAAATATTTTACGTGGCCTTTATTCATTGGAGGCATGGTGTATGGTATGGTGATTATGGGTAGTCACGGAACCATGTGGTATCATCGCTATTCGACTCACAATGCTTTTACATTTAAAAATAGTTTTTGGAAATTTGTATCACAACATATCGTGATCAAAGTGATTCCTGAAGAGCTTTATGTCGTTTCGCACCACATCCATCATGAAAAATCAGATATGCCAGGGGATCCTTACAATGCGTTTGGAGGTTTCTTTTATTGCTTTTTTGCCGATACTAATCATCAGCTTATTAAACGAGATTTAACACCTGAAGATTATAATGTCGCTTCAAAATGCCTTCAACACACTGGAGCTCGAATCAACACCTATGAAGAATATCTGAAGTATGGGACGATTACGAATCCATGGTACATCATGATCAGTTGGGTACTTAATTGGTCATTCTGGGGACTAGCTTTCTTCTTTCTAGGCGAGGCAATTGGTGTTACAGGAGGTGGAATGGCGATGGTTTGTGCTGTTTTTGGTGGTACATTTGTATGGTCAGTTGGCATACGAACCTTCAACTATGAGGGCCATGGAAAAGGAGCAGGAAAAAATGGATGGGGATCATCTGACCTCAATCGTAAAGACTATAGTATTAATCAATTATGGCCTGGATACGTGGCGGGCGAGTGGCATAACAATCACCATCTTTTTCCTACTAGTAGTCGAAGTGGCTTTTTGCCTTACCAAATGGATCTACCGTGGATGTATGTTAAGTTTCTGCACTGGCTTGGAGGAATCACAGAGTACAGAGATAATAAAAAGCAGTTTTTAGAAAACTATTACAAGCCATTCAAAGAAAATCAGACCATAGTCGACAGCTCTGCATTACCTGTAGATCTTTCGGGTCGATAGTTAGTTTTTTTGGGGGAATCAATTCCGTCTCTCATTCTTTCAGAAAAGAAAGTCAATTAAGAAATCAATGTTGACTGGATATCTAATATTCAATTTATCTTAAGATTAAGAATATTTAGAATTTTCTTTGTTTGTTGTTAAAGCGTTTATTTGCAAATTTGTATTTTGAAATCAGAAAATAATCAACGTGCAAAAATTTCAATATCCTCAATACCTGCAATTACTTTGGCTTCTCATACCACTCGTTATTTTAATCGTGTGGCATATCCGATGGCGTGACAAAACTATAAAAACATACTTTGGCGACCAAATTCGTGACATAATATTCCCTAATGGTTCGAATATGAACAGGATACTAAAATATATCCTCATTCTTGGTGCAATTATTATGATGATCATAGGCATTGCCAATCCCCAAAAAGGCATTAAGGAAGAAAAAGTAAAAGGTCGAGGAATTGATATCATGATATTACTAGATGTTTCCAATAGTATGTTGGCCCAAGATATTCAGCCAAATAGACTCGAAAGGAGTAAACTTTTTATTTCGGGGTTATTGGATAAACTAGAAAACGATCGCGTTGGCTTGGTCATTTTTGCAGGCAATGCATTTCAACAAGTTCCGATAACAATGGATTATAGCGCCTTGAAGATCAATCTTCCATTGATAGATCCGACGAGTATCCCATCGCAAGGAACCAATATCGGCGAGGCCGTAGCTATGGGACAACGGGCCCTTGGCTTAACCCAGAGTCAGAGCAAGGCTATTATTGTTTTGACAGATGGTGAAGATCATGACCAGTCCAGTGAAGCAGCAATTTTAGAGGCGAAGAAAAATGGCATTAAGGTTTTTGCAATTGGAGTAGGTACGACCGAGGGTGCTCAAATTCCTATGGGAAATGATGTCAAAAGAGATGAATCTGGGAATCCAGTCGTGAGTGCTTTCAATCAAAAAATGTTGGAGAATCTTGCTGCAATTGGCAATGGAAGTTTCTACCAATTAGGTATGCAAAGTGATGTCACGGAGGAAGTTGTGTCAAAACTTAAAAAAATAGAGTCCAAGGAATTTGAAGAATTTGACTTTTCAAATTACAATTCATATTTCTATTGGTTTTTACTAATCGCATTGATATTACTTTTTGTAGAATTTGTATTGCCTGATGTCGATTTTAAGACATTTCTTAAAAAATCAAGTCTTATCATTTTAATTACCATTTCT
>CANHJR010000212.1 GCA_947461165.1 Saprospirales bacterium
AATTGTGTCAAGGAACTCAAGGCAGATCTTGGTATGAATATAGATGTAGCCATCAACATGACAAGCACGGTGTCATCCAATAGGTCATCTGCGGTCAATATTCTACCAAATGTAAAAAACATCATCTGCGTAGCCTCAGGCAAGGGTGGTGTGGGCAAATCTACGGTTTCGGTTCAACTGGCTATGGCTTTAAGTGGCATGGGAGCCAAGGTCGGATTGATGGATGCTGACATTCATGGGCCTTCCATTCCTATAATGTTAGGGCTATCCAATCAAAAGCCAGAGATCCGAGAGATCAAGGAAAAAATGTATATTCTACCCATTGAATACTCCAAAATGCTCAAAGTGCTTTCCATTGGGTTTCTGGTAGACGAGAGACAGGCCATTGTATGGCGCGGTCCGATGGTGACTTCTGCACTTCGTCAATTTATCAATGATGTCATATGGGGTGACCTCGATTATCTCATTATAGATATGCCTCCTGGAACAGGCGATGTCCAGCTGACAATAGCACAAATGCTCAAGGTAACATGCTCTGTCGTCGTCTCTACTCCTCAAAAAGTAGCTGTGGCAGATGCTCGAAAAGCGCTTTCGATGTTTCGGGTAGAAGGCGTAGAAATTCCTGTAGCTGGAATCATCGAAAACATGGCCTATTTCATTCCTGAGGATATGCCAGAAAAGAAGTATTATATATTTGGATCTGGTGGCGCTAAGGAATTAGCCGCCGACTATGAAGTTCCCTTTTTGGGAGAAGTGCCGCTGACAGAAAAAATGCGTGAAAACGCAGACAATGGGACACCATTAGACAATATTCCAGACATCATAGGAGAAGCCTTTCAGTCCATAGCTCAGAATCTCGCTAGAGAAATTTCAATCCTAAACAACAATAAGTCTTCGGTTTAAATTGCACAATCTAACGGATTTTCGATTTTATTATTTACCTTTGGATCAAGAATAAAACGTCTACAATGGGTGGTAAAAACAAACGATTAAGCTCAACTTCAAACAATCATATTTCTGAAGTCACATTAGATTCGAAGATCAAGCATTCATTCAAAACAGACTGGCTGAAATACAAAACGCAGTTTCTAATCATTTTCTGCTCAGCCATCCTGCTGTATGCCAATACAGCCAAACATGACTATGCGCTAGATGACCAGCTCGCTATCTATGAAAACAAGTTTGTAACCCAAGGGATAAGTGGTATTCCTTCCCTCTTGACTCAAGATGCGTTTGTAGGCTTTTTTGGAGAGCGAGGATCCAAACTTATTAGTGGAGGTCGATATCGCCCGCTCTCATTTATTACATTCGCTATCGAGTGGGAGATCTTTGGAAGAAACCCTATGATCAACCATATTGTCAATATTGTCTTATTTGGTTTTTTATGTTGCTTGATATTTTACTTTTTGACCATTCTTTTTCCCTCTGAAGAAGAAGTCAAAGGTCTTACAAAGTATCTGACATTGCCTTTTATTGCGACGATGCTTTATGCATTTCACCCTATCCATACCGAGGTCGTAGCAAATATTAAAGGCCGTGATGAAATCCTCTGTTTTCTATTCGCACTTTGGAGTATTATTTATTTCTTCCATCTTTCTAGAGGACGTGTCGTCGATATCTTTTTGACTGCATTTTTATTCTTCCTGGCCTTAATGAGCAAGGAAAATGCCATCACGTTTTTAATGATTTTCCCTTTGGTGGCTTGGTTTCAAAGATTGAATTTCAAATCGAATATGTTTAGTAGACACTATCTAGTTTGCGTGGTGTCCGCTATCATTTTATTGGTTTTGAGGGGAAAATTTACAGCCGTATCCATCACAGACAAAACGACAGAAATTCTCAATGATCCATTTGTACGCGCTAATTTTTCTGAAAAATTTGGAACGATTTTTTATTCATTTTTGAAATATCTTCAACTACTTATTTTTCCGCATCCGCTGACGCATGATTATTACTACAATCAAATCCCTTATCGAACATTCACAAATCCTATGGTTCTAATGTCCTTGACGTTATTAGCTGTTTTGACCTATTTTTTAATGAAAGAATTCAAAAAAAGATCTGTATTCGTTTTTAGCAGCTTATTTTTTGTGATCTGTTTTTCGATTGTTTCCAATCTATTTTTTACGGTTGGTATTATCATGAACGAGCGCTTTGTTTTTATCCCTTCCTTAGGGTTTTGTATCCTTCTTGGTTATTTCATCCTTGGACTGAAAGCAAAAATTGGCGACAAAGGCTATTTCATAATTCTTATCTCGATCTTGTCATTGTACGCATTCAAAACGGTATCTCGAAATATGGATTGGAAGGACAACTTTGCTCTGTTTTCGGCAGATTTTCGGACCAGTACCAATAGCGCCAAAGTAGCCACATCTCTTGGTGGAGTCATGCTCGAAAATGCTCAAAAAGAAAAGGATTCTGCCATTCGATTGCGTCAGATGGATTCCAGTATTGAGATATTGAAACATAGTATCGAAATATATCCAGAACATAGTCAGACATGGCTTCTTTTAGGAAATGCACTCTATGCTATGAATCATAATGAAGATGAAGCACTCCGCATTTACAAACATTGTGTAGCACTGAGAGGCAATTTTTTTGATGCGAACTATAATCTGGGAGTTCTCTATTTCAATCTAGGCAAATATGATTCTGCGTTGATGTATATCACTGACGCACACCAAGAACAACCAGATCATCGAGAGGCAAAAATGGTTTATACCAAAAGTCTCGCCAAACTAGGCCGAACAGCCGAAGCTATAGCTGTCGGAGGCGCCAGTGATGCTGGGTCCATGTCCAATCTTGCCTTAGATGCAAAAGATGGCGGCAACTATCAAGAGGCACTATCCTTAGCATCTCAAGCTTTGGAGATCAATGGAGAAGATGCTGCTGCCAACTATGTCAAAGGGATATGTATGGCACGATATCAAAACGATATCAATGGTGGAATCCCCTTTATGGAAAAAGCAGTCAAAAACCCTTCTGCACCGATCAACTGGGTCGAAGATTTAGCCGTAGCCTATGGTATGACTGGTCGAATAAAAGAGAGTATTCCACTCCTAGAGCGTGTCGTTCAGGCTAAACCGACACCGCAATCCTATGCCAATTTAGCTACTAGTTACAGCAAAATTGGTAATATTCAAAAGGCGACCTTTTATATGAATAAGGCAAAGGGGATATAACAAGAGAGTTTTTTATCTAAAATAGATGATTCTGCTAG
>CANHJR010000213.1 GCA_947461165.1 Saprospirales bacterium
GCGGCTTTTTTGAGAATAGCAAAGGCTTTTACAATTTCAAAGGGCATACGTGAAATATCTGTTGCAATAGGAAAATTGTCTATCGATCTCTGTGTTTGAGCACCATAAATTTTTTCAATAGGAACCTTGACTTCTCCCATTGTATCCTTTTCTATTCTATATTTTTGTGACATTCTTTTGGTTTATTGAATTATGGGGCAAATATAAAAAAAAGAGGTCATTTCGAACGAAATGACCTCTTTGAAAAAATCAATGAAGTGGGCATTTAATATCCACAACACCTGTAATATGCGTTTCTACCAAAATTGTTGAGGAATAAAGAGAATTTAAGTTGAGCGGTATAGAATCCGTCATTCGCATTTGGGTTGCCACGCGTTTGTCCAGGACTATTGATATACTCCTCGCCAACTTTCCCATTGAATCTATTGGCAAGAGCAATAGCCGTTGGGCTTGACAAGATCGATGGATCTGCATAGACGGTACTTACATCATCAATATAATCAGTTGTCGTTATACTGTAGTTCAAGTCTAGTGCTAAAGAAAATCTTCTAGAAGGATCATATACTTTTACCCCAAGACCAAGAGGGAACGAAACGCCTGTTGTGCTGTATTTTCCTGGTTTCCCAGCAGTGCCTTGACCTTCTGTCCCCAAGGGCTGCAATTCAACATCTTGGTCATTGTACTGCGTTTTTGGATTAAAAGTAAACATTCCGATGCCTGCTGAAACAAATGGTGAGATAAGTGTATTCCCATTGGACCAGTTTTCTTCATTTCTCAATGGCTCGTAACAAATATCTATGAATGCTTGATTGATTGCACTAAAGAAGCTTAGATTTCTTACTTGACGAAAATACTCATCATCATAATTCGTTGTGCTCTTGTTGTCCGAATCATATCCAGATACATTCATGTGATAAAGACTCAACCCGGCACTTAAATAGTTTTTGAAGTTGTATCTGTAGCCGATTGAATAGGATGGATGTGCTTGTTTGATAATAGAAGATAACTTATCAGGAGTATTGAGATCGCCAGCATAGGATGCTGCTCCAAGGCCTAATGAAAGTTCGTGAACTTGACCGTAACCTAACTGGAATCCAATCACTGTAATTAGAATAATGAGATGTTTCATTGGTAAATGTGTTTTGATGAGCTATATTTTATTCAATAAAAGGTTAATACTAAGATACAAATATATATTGAAAATTTTCTTTCAATACCTTTTTTGTGAATAGATGTAATTTTGCTGTTCAAAAAACAAGTTTATCTTGAACAAGCAACTAATTTATTTTGATAATGCCGCGACAACTCCTGTGCATGAGGAAGTTATAAAAGTGATGACCGATAGTCTCAGAAATATATATGGCAATCCATCTTCAACTCATTACAGTGGTAGGGATGCCAAGGCGCAGCTAGAAGAATCAAGACGTAAAATTGCAAAAATTCTTGAATGCAAACCTGGTGAGATTTTATTTACTTCCTGTGGTACGGAGAGCAATAATGCGGTCTTACATCACGCCGTTCACCAAATTGGTGTGCAAAGAGTTTTGACAACAGCTATTGAACACCCAGCGATATACAATGCGTTGAAACAGTATGAAGATAAGGTCGAAATCAAATTTCTACAATTGAACCCAGACGGTACTGTAAATCTAGAAAATTTAAAACTAGAACTGGAGTCCAAAAATTGTAAAACATTCGTGACGATCATGCATGCCAACAATGAAATGGGTGCTTTGAACGATATTCAAAAAATTGCTGAAGTATGTAAATCATTTCCGGATACCTATATCCATTCGGATATGGTTCAAACCATGGGACATCTACCAGTTAGTTTTGCTGCAATGCCTTTAGATTTTGCCTCTGCTTCTGCTCATAAGTTTCATGGAGCAAAGGGTGTCGGTTTTTTATTTGTACGTCAGCCAAACCAATTGTTGCCATTAATCACAGGTGGAAGCCAAGAACGTGGATTTCGGTCTGGAACTGAAAATTTATCGGCAATTGCCGGGATGGCCAAAGCATTAGAACTTGCTACTTCAGATCTAGAAAGCGATATAAAACACTTGAACGAGCTTCGGTTTTCTATGCGATCCAAATTGAAGACTAAATTTCCACAGATCAAGTTTTTAACATCAGAGGAGAACAGCCTTTGTACTGTTTTATCTGCCATTTTTCCGCCAGAATTTGACAAGGAAATGCTTCTTTTTCAACTAGATATGAAAGGAATTGCCTGCAGCGGAGGCAGTGCCTGTAGCAGTGGTGCCAACAAAGCGTCTCATGTTTTAGCACAGTTTCATATTCCTGCGGAGTGCAAAGTCGTTCGATTTAGTTTTTCTAAGTTCAACAATTTGGACGAAATAGCTCTCTGTGTGGATAGAATTGCAGAGGTTTTGAGCGAATCCGTAGCTCAATAGCCTAGTTTTGCGCGAATGAAAGACCTTCGTTTTTTATTCTTCTGTTTAATCCTTATCGGATTTTCATCATGTGGGATTTTTAAGAAAAAATCAACATCCAAAGGCTCCGTTGTTCAATCTCCGCGAGATTCGGAATTGTTGATCAAATATTCTAAAATTATTGGTCAATCTGTAACCAATAAATATTTGTATCGAGCAATTGATGGCTGGATGGGAGTTCCATATAAGTTTGCAGGAAAGTCAAAAGATGGCATCGATTGTTCCCATTTTACTTGTCAAATTCTTCGGTCTGGATTTCAATTTCCTTCGGATTATTATTTTCCATCTTCCAGATTGGCTGAGCAAGGGGAGAAACAAAGTCTTGATCAGGCGAAAGAGGGCGATTTGGTCTTTTTTTCTATGAACCAAACATCAAAAGTTTCACACGTCGGAGTCTTTCTAGCGAATAGGAAATTTGTTCATGCCAGTACTTCCAAAGGTGTTATCATTAGTTCTCTCGATGAGGATTATTATAAGAAGCGGTTTCATTCTATTCGAAGAATGAAGTAAATTCTTTCCTAAAAATACATTGGATTCGAATAAGATCCAGTTCGTTTTGAGAAAAACCAAGAAAACCTCAATTGCGCTATGAAGAAGTTATCATTATTATCTTTATTCCCTCGCATTTCACCCGGCTTGGTTATATAACCATAGGTTGGATCAGATGCCCCATAGATGTTTCTATTTGCCAGTTCTTGAATGTCACTAGCAGAAACCGACCCAACATTGTCTTCAAAAATTGCAGGATCTGCATACTGGCTGCTGAC
>CANHJR010000214.1 GCA_947461165.1 Saprospirales bacterium
AGCTAAAATGAAGATAATGAGTATACAAAATTTGAAAATCCACAGAAAATTCTGGGAAAAACCTGTAAAATTCTAGATTTTGTCAAGATTGCAGTCTTGTCTTGTAGGAATACGTGCTTTTTTATCATTTGTTGGTTTTATTCAAGAAAGAGAGAATTCAATAACTATCTCACTTTATAGATTTGAGGCAAATTACGTTGCAAAGTATAAGAAAATGATTTAACAAATCAGACAGCTAGAGAAACCAAAGAAACTATATAAATACTATCATTTCGTTTGTTATTGATAGTTGTCTCGTCGTGCAAAAAAAATCTCTGATTCTGACATGATCATATCAGATTTATTTTCAACACATTATCCATTTCACAATCATATCGTGCACCACTATAAATTTATTTACACCGCAACGAAGCAACAAACTTCGCCGAACACCTAGCCAGACATGCTGCGTTCTACAGGGATTGCCTATGGCATCATACTTGTAGTTTTGAACATCTACTTGGTTGTCGAAATTTTTGAAAATTCTCTGACAGAAATGACAGCCTTCATCCATTATTTCAACTAATTTTGATGTCAATAAAATTCAAAAAATGAACGATCAAGCGTTTCAAGAACTCAGTGCTCAGTTGTCAGAAGTTGCCAAGCAAATTCCTACACGATGGGGACGCATTCAAAACAATCGGATCGATTCGAAAATCAACATGTTTGTTTACAGTAGCTATTCCGAGCTGGATCGCGCGATATCTGATTTGGAAGAGAGTATACAGACCTATTATCGCAGAAGGTGGTTTCTTTGGAAATGTGCGCAGTGTGATGAATACCTTTTTTATCAGCACGATGGCGTTCGTAAAAACCCAAATTTCAAGGATTCTAACTGGGATATCGAGCTATTTGGCATCCCAAAATGGCGGTTTGATCTCAAAAGCACCATGATTCCAAGAGAATTTAGAAGCACCGATGAAGAACTCAAACCACTCCCAACGTCCTCTGATCTCATCAATTTCTATTATAATCAACAGAGTCAAGGCGTTCGCTTTGGCAATCAAAACAGACTCTTTCTTGTCCACAATCCGATTCAAGAATCCTCTGAGAATATGTTCAGAGTTCGATTTGAGGACAAGAAGAAGGCAATAGACACCTACCTAGAGACCATAAAAGCGAAACCGAATTATCATTTTTTTCAATTCAAATCAGCCATGGCTGATGCATTATTTCTAGATGAATCCAGCTCTGGATATATCCTCGCTCGCATCGGTAGTGATGCCTTGAATTGCTAATTCAATAGGATGTGAACCTTTTCTAAGGATTTTTATACAAATTTCAACTCTTGGGAAACTAGGCTATCCTCTTTAGGATTCAGTTTTTGACTGCAACCCGTTCGGAGAGATCAAGACTCATCGCAATGCCATAATGGTCCGCTAGATCGATTTCGACTTGATTGTGCAGATGCTTTGGACGAACAATTTCAATATGCGATACTTGGTGTATCAAATTGCCAATAAAATAGTCTAAACGCGTGGAATTAGAAAAGTCGTGATTCCAGTAATTATTTTGATCAAAACTAATAGTTGGACGTTTGAAAAAGGAATAAACCAGATCCTTCAGCCCAACTTTTTTGAGCATCGCCTGATATTCAGGATTGGCTATATCCTCTTCGACATTCAGGTCCCCAGCCATAAGAATTTTTCGGTCTGCGCTGGTATCCATATTCAGAAGTTTTTCTTGGATTTCTTGAAGTTGACTATTTCGAATGGCAGCAAATTTCTCTTCATAGTCCGCTTGCAAATGGGTATTGACGAAATAATAATCTTGATCACAGATATTGGCATGAAGCATGACCGCACCTTTCGCAGCAAAAAAATCAGACTGAGCAGATTTATTGAAGACGATGTGTGATTCATAATCGAGTGGAAATTTGGACAAAACCATCAATCCATTAGAAAGCTTATACCAATGCGGTCGAATAGGAAGAAATTGAAAAGGATATTGGATGGCAAGCTCCGATTTCAATGTCTCGATAAAATCCTTGTCAAAACATTCTTGCAACATGATGATGTCATAATCCTTGTCACGCAGGTGATCGATAATCCACGCGGTGCGCTCTTTCTGCATTTTCTTCAAGTTCTTATTGAAATGAGCACCCAAACTAGGTAGCATTTGTACATTCCATGTGAGGACTTTTAGTTGTGTGGCGTTGTGGCTAACGTTTTGTTGAGCTTTTTCACCAGCAAAAGGAAAGATCGGCGAAAGACTTAAAATAAGGCAAAAAAATAAACTTCGTTTCATAAATTACATTAAATACTAAATGCATCGCAAAAATATTACAAGAGTTGCCCGGATTGTTTTATCCTATCATTATCAATTTGTTACCTTTAGGTTAAGCGATAGCTGCGCCAAGTACAATGTGATACTTGAGCTGCGTTTATTTGAGTTTCTGTCTCTAGAATATCTTCATTCAACGTCGGTTATAATTTCAGTTTGACTATCTTTGCCATAGATAAAGACTAAAACGTGTTATAACCCCGTGATCACAAATCTTAAAAAATTTCTCAACGAAGAGCAGGACCCCGCTGCCATAGAAAAAATAGCAGACAAACTCAATGGTATCATCATGAATGGTGAGTCCATAGAGTATATCGCCGTTCAGAAAAAGCCTGCTGTCAATCTCTCCCCAGACGGCGTCGCATTGACCAACAAGCGCATTATTTTTTGCAGACCAAAGAATCTTGGTTTTTCTATGGATTTTCAAGACTATGTCTGGAAAGATGTCATCGATTGCAAAATGAAAGAATCTCTTTTTGGAGCAGAATTTACCGTGAATACTTTAAAAGGCGACAATAGCCTTGATTATCTTCCAAAGGCACAAGCCCGAAGACTTTATGCTCTCGCGCAGGAACAGGAAGAAATACAACGTGAAGTTCGAAGACAACTAGATCTCGAAGAGAAGCGCGCTGGATCAGGCAGTATTCAAGTCAATACACCACCGATAGAGCAACCGTCTGCACAACCTGCACCCATATCAGTAGCACCTACCGTGGATGATGTGACCGAAGCACTAACCAAACTCAAATCGCTTTGGGACAATCAACTCATCTCTCGAGACGATTATGAATCCAAAAAAGCAGATATTTTATCAAGAATTTAAAAAAACCAACCGAAATAATGGAAGAAAATAATAACCAACAAATTGAAATAGATTTGCCAC
>CANHJR010000215.1 GCA_947461165.1 Saprospirales bacterium
GCTTCCAACATTGCTTTTTGATCTATTGACGCCATTTATATATAAATTATAATTTTTAAAGTAATGATTGAGTGATATACGATTAACGTTTGCTATATTGTTCTCTCTTACGAGCACCACGAAGACCAGTCTTCTTGCGCTCGACAACTCTAGCATCACGTGTCATCAAACGAGCAGCTCTTAGAGCGGGCTTGTTCTCTGCATCTTCTAATACCAATGCTCTAGCTATACCTAATCGGATAGCGTCTGTTTGTCCTTTGATCCCGCCACCGTTCACATTGACTCTAACGTCATAAGTTGTCTCCTTGTCCAATACGCGAAGAGGAGTCAAAAGACCATCTTGCATAAATTGAAGTGGAAAATAATCTTTCAAATCTTTTCCGTTTATGGTGATTTTTCCAGAACCTTTTTGAAGAAAAACTCTCGCCACGGAAGCTTTTCTTCTTCCTACGGTGATGTTATTTTTTTTTGTCGTTGCCATTCTTTATTGTATTTTGGATATTATATTATTTGAGTTCTACTGGTTTTTGTGCACTATGCGGATGCTCAGCACCCGCATATACAAAAAGTTTTCCAGACATTTGACGACCAAGTGGGCACTTAGGAAGCATTCCCTTCACAGCAGTCTCAATAAGAGCCGTCGGATGCTTGATGTTAAGATCCTTGGCATTGATTGTTTTTTGTCCACCTGGGTACCCAGAATATCTGTGGTATACTTTTTGGCTCCATTTGTTACCGCTTAGGTGAAGCTTGTCACTGTTGATAACGATGACATAATCTCCAGCATCATCGTGCGGAGTGTATGTTGGCTTATGCTTTCCTCTTAGGATGCTAGCTATCTGAGTGCTCATTCTACCTAGTGTCTGACCTGCTGCATCCACGATGTACCAAGACTTTTGGTGTTCTTTTTTACTGACGTATCTCGTCTTATAACTTAGTTGGTTCACTTCCTTATTATTTTATTGTTTGATAATTTGGGAATGCAAATATAGAAAAAATATTTCAACAAATTGGTCTTTTTTTAAAGTATGGCCAAAAAACGGCTGATAATCAATATCATTATGGCATAAAAATAATTTTACAGGCTTGTTTGTATGCCTGAAATTAGTTGCGAAAACGGTACAAAAACACCTTATTATGCATAATAATTAAGTATTTTATGAGTCATATATTGATATATCTCCTTCATTTCAGGGTTAGCATTCAAAATCTCAAGGTGATTTTGTATTGTAGCCATATCGGATCTCACTGCTGGTCCTGTTTGCATTTCATGGGGTGAACCTAAACTTAATTTGTCTACCGTGTTCTGAATCAACGGAAGCAGTATTTTGAAGTCTATATTTTCATTTTTCAAATAATCATTTACTAAAGTGAATAAATGATTGGTAAAGTTATTGGCGAATACTCCAGCCACATTTAATTTCTGACGAGATAATTCATCCATACTTTCGACAACGTTCGATATGGATTTTGCAAATAATTCTAGTTCCTTCAATGCCGCATCTGTGTTCGCCTCGATAATAATGGGTGTCTTCTTGAATTGGATCGGGATCTCCTTTGTAAATGACTGTATCGGGTAGAACACTCCAAATTTTGAACTTACCTCAGATAATAAATTCATGGACCGATTTCCAGAAGTATGAACGACCAACTTATCTTTTAGTCTCAAGCTACCAACCACCTCTGCAATCGCTGTGTCCTTAACGCATACGATATAAATATCTGCTTCATGTGTAATGCCATGGACCTGATTTACGAGGTTGGCGCTCCCTGATGCATTTAAAATTTTGCTTGGAGTACGATTGTATATCTGAACCAGCTTGTGTCCAGACGATGTTATACTGCTGATTAGGTGATATGCTACATTTCCTCCACCAATAATGACAACTTTTTTAGAATTCATACGTTCAATTGTAATTCGAAAGTTAATTAGATTCCTTTCGTTTTCGTGTATAAAAATAAGCAATTCATTTTAACTTGTTGAAAAAGCGAATGAGAACAAGAATAGAAGTGCTAAATTTGTCGTCTTAAGATATGAAAAGTAGTTTACTAGCAATCTCGCTAATCTTCCTGACGTGCCTGAGCACGAGTTTTATCCACAAGGTAAAATTAGTAAAAAAATATGGTCCCAAGTCGGCAATTGCTATTCAAGAGAGATTAGAAGAAAATAGATCTCGAAATGAAAAAAACATAGTCCTTGATTTTGCCCTCAAAGAGTTTAAAATTGATAGTATTTTCCGCAATCTATCCAATGCAAATCGATTCAATGGATGCGTATTGGTTGCACAGCACGGTAAAGTAATTTATAAAAACTCGTTCGGTATAGCCAACCCAATGCTCAATGAACCGCTAACTAATAATTCTGTGTTTCAGTTAGCTTCTGTCTCAAAAACCATTACGGGCGTTGCTGTTTTGCAGCTAATAGAGCAAGAATTCTTAGGACTTGATGACTACGTAAGCTTATATTTTCCAGCTTTTCCATATCGAAATGTGACGATAAAGCATCTGCTTTGTCATATGAGTGGAATTCCAGATTATATCAAATTAGATCCTAGTGTTTACAGAGGTTCTGGACAATATCTCAACAATGAAGATGCATTAAGTGGTATTGTTTTAGCGAATAGACCTTTGGAGTTTACACCTGGATCTCGGTTCCGATACAATAACTCAAATTATGCGCTGCTAGCCTTATTGGTTGAGAAAATAAGTGGTACTTCTTTTCCTAAGTACGTTGAAACCAATATCTTTAGACCATTGGAAATGCACAATTCTTTCATAGCACACCCTGAAGAAATTTGGGAAAAATCGAATCGAACTTTTGGATTTCATGGACGAGCTATGGTTTCCAACGATAAATTTGACGGCGTATTTGGAGACAAGGGAGCTTATAGCAATATTGAGGATATGTTCAAATTTGACAGAGCCTTATATCCCAACATATTGCTCAATGAAAATACCCTTCGACTAGCTTTTACTAACAATGTTTTTGGTTCCAAAAAACAATATGGCCTTGGATTTAGGCTTCGTGAGGATCAGAATAACCAGAAAATTATCTACCACAATGGTTGGTGGCATGGATATCGCACCGCATTTCATCGAAGAGAATCTGACAATAGTTGCGTTGTGATCCTCTCCAATCGACTTGATATGGTTGTGTATTCGAAGGCAAAAGAATTGTTTAATGTTTTAGACAATTA
>CANHJR010000216.1 GCA_947461165.1 Saprospirales bacterium
CATGGTTTCTTGTGCTTCCTTTTCCAAGGCATTCTTGCGAGCTACGAGTTCTTGTTCCTTTGCTTGAGCTTGAGCCTGTTGGATTTGACCAGATTGAGCGGCTTGCATCAACTTCATATAATCTGCTTCTATCGCTTTCATTTTTGCTTGAGCATTGGTTTCTGCTGATTTTTGTGTTGATTCTATTTCTTTTTCAAAGGCTTGATACTTTTTGTATCCTTTGAAAAATGAATCAGTATTTACAAATGCAATTCGTGTGCTAGCACCTTGAGCTATATCTTTTGATGACGGATTCAATTTGACAGTTGGTCCAGAACCAGATCCTTTGAATTGAAGAAAGAATAGTATTGCTACACAAAGTCCTAAAGCGCCGATGGCGATGTTTTGATTGTTTTTCATTATATGGGTTAAAATTGTTGATTGATTTTTATAGCCAATTGGATAAGATTATTTGTTGAAATCAAAATGTTAGACGGTCATGATTTCTTTTTCCTTCGCATCAAATTGTTTATCTGTTTTCGCAATATGCTCGTCGGTCAGTTTTTGAATTCGGTCTTCACCACCTTTGATTTCATCCTCTGAAATTCCATCTTTTTTAAGAGCCTTAATCGACTCGTTTTGATCTCTGCGAATATTTCGGATAACCACTTTCGATTTTTCAACTTCTGATTTTGATTGTTTTACTAGTTCTTTTCTTCGCTCTTCAGTCAGTGGAGGTATATTGATTCGGATAACCATTCCATCGTTTTGCGGCGTCAAACCGATATTGGCTTGCATGATTGCTTTCTCGATGGCTTGAATTTGTCCTTTGTCCCAAGGCTGAAGGACTAGCATGCGTGCATCCGCTGCAGATATACTGCAAACTGCCGAAAGTGGGGAAACCGAACCATAAGCATCTACCATAATGCCATTGAGCATAGCTGGGTTTGCCTTACCAGCACGGATTTTCATGAGTTCTTCATCTAGATGTGTAATTGCTCTTTCAAATTTTTGTTTTGCATCTGCTATGATACTATTGATATCTGCCATAATTCTTCTAATTTAATATTCTATATTCTATTTTGTTTTTATCAATCATTTAACTTCAATACTGCAAGGAAGGCCTCTTGTGGTACTTCTACTTTTCCGAATTGACGCATTTTTTTCTTACCTTTCTTTTGTTTTTCCAGAAGCTTTCTCTTTCTAGATATATCTCCTCCATAGCACTTTGCAGTGACATCCTTCCGCATAGCGGAGATGGTTTCTCTTGAAATAATTTTCAGCCCAATGGCGGCTTGTATAGCTATCACAAATTGTTGTTTTGGGATCAACTCTTTTAACTTTTCGCAGAGTCTAGATCCAAATGAATAGGCTTTGTCACGATGTATCATGGATGAGAACGCATCGACGTTTTCACTATTCAGTTTGATATCTAATTTCACCAAATCGCCAGCTCTGAAACCGATCAAATGATAGTCAAAGGAGGCATACCCTTTGGATATCGACTTTAATTTGTCATAAAAGTCAAAAACGATTTCTGCTAACGGCATTTCAAACTGAAGCTCAACCCGAGTTGGCGTGAGGTAATGCTGATTTTGAAGAAGTCCTCGCTTTTCCATGCATAAATTCATCAAGCTACCTATATACTCTGGCTTTGTGATGATTTGTGCTTTGATCCAGGGTTCCTCGATTCTGTCCAAGGTGGTCACATCTGGCAATTCTGCAGGATTGTGTAGATAAATTGCTTTTTCCTTGTCGCGAGTTAAATAACAATTGTAGCTAACTTGTGGCACAGTGACGATGATGTTTTGATCAAACTCACGCTCCAATCGCTCACTGACGATCTCCAAATGTAGCAATCCAAGGAAGCCACATCGAAATCCAAAACCTAAGGCAATGGATGTTTCTGGCTCATATACCAATGAAGCGTCGTTCAGTTGCAATTTCTCCAGACTATCTCTCAAATCCTCAAAATCATCGGAATCAATAGGGTAGATACCTGCAAATACCATGGGTTTGACATCCTCAAAGCCTTTGACACTATCTGTTGATGGGTCATTGGCCAGCGTAATTGTGTCACCTACTTTGATTTCTTTGGCTTGTTTGATACCTGTAATGATATAGCCAACATCACCCGGGCCTACTTCATTTAGTGGCTCTGGTTTCAGTCTTAAAATTCCTATTTCATCAGCATTGTAGTCTTTTTGTGTGGCAAGGAATCGGATTTTGTCATTCTTCTTCAAAGTGCCATTGAACACTCTGAAATAAGCAATAACTCCTCGGAATGGATTGAAAACAGAATCAAAAATCATGGCTTGCAATTTCGTTCCGCCATCTAGTTTTGGTGCTGGGATTCGTTCAATGACCGCCTTTAGGATTCCTTCTATCCCAATTCCAGTGCGTCCACTAGCTTCGAGAATAGATTCAAAATCACAACCAATGAGATCTACAATTTGATCCTTGACCTCTTCGATCATGGCTCCATCCATGTCAATTTTATTGACTACAGGAATGATTTCAAGGTTATTCTCTAGAGCTAGATATAGATTAGATATTGTCTGGGCTTGAATGCCTTGGGTCGCATCAACTAGAAGTAATGCTCCTTCGCACGAGGCAATGGATCGTGATACTTCATATGAAAAATCGACATGTCCAGGAGTGTCTATGAGGTTGATCTTATACTCTTGACCCTCAAAGATATAGTCCATCTGAATTGCGTGGCTTTTGATAGTGATTCCACGCTCTCGTTCGAGATCCATATCATCAAGCAATTGGTCTTCACGTTCACGTTCGGTAATCGTATTTGTATATTCCAGCAATCTATCAGCCAAGGTGCTTTTACCGTGATCTATGTGTGCTATAATACAAAAATTGCGTATCGGTTTTGTCATAAGTGGGCAAAAATAGCTATTTAATCCTAAATTCGGAATTCGAATTTTAGAATTAATTAAATATCTGAATTACTTATTTTTCTCTAAAGAATCATTCATAAAGCAAATGTCTTTTTTCATTGCTATTTGGCATGAATCATAATGTTGATGTTGGGGAATTTTCACATACATTTGTGCTTTAAAATTTCGAAATTAATTATGGACAAAACCCAAGACCACGCCATATACTTAGATCAAGCCGATGACTTAAAATCATTCCGCGATGAATTTGTTTTTCCGCAACACGATGGAAAAGACGTTTTTTATTTTACAGGAAATTCTCTAGGC
>CANHJR010000217.1 GCA_947461165.1 Saprospirales bacterium
AGACAGCAGTAGTTTCAGTCAGACCAGTGGCGAGACTCAAATGGAGAATACTCCCCTTTGATTTTAGGGATACCCCTGTGCCAACGCCAATAGGTGCTCTAAAAGATGACTGTGTTATAGTGCTCTGGTATGTACTCACATCGGCAAAAATATGGGAATAAAAATACTCTGAAAAAAAATATTGAAATTCAGTCGTGAATGAAGAATAAATTGGTGAAAGAAATTGGTTGTCATCAAATCCCCGTGGCTTTTTGTACCCGCCAAAAAAATTCATATCATTTTGTCGAATATCATCAGAAAAGATAAATCGTGCATCTAAACTATTCTTTAAAACAATCTGATTGCTCAGGCTTAAGTAGCTTTGGAGAGCTATCTTTCCGCTGATGACAAGTTGCTCTAGCTTGATGGAATCATAGAGTCTTGATAGTGATCGCCCTGCATTGTCGCTTAGCTCTGATATTTTTGAATTTGGATAAATGATCTTGGATCCTACTAACGTGTTCAACTCTAAAACAAGTCCCTTTCTTGAAAACAATGGTTTGTCCAAGGTATTCAATTTGTATCCAACACCAAATTGTGTGGTGCTATAATCTAGGTATCCAGGCAGAACTCCATTGATGACGGCCGTCTTGTCAAAGTTTGAGATACTACTTGATTGGGATCGATAGTTGACAGACAAAATCTGGTTCCACTCTAAGTAATAGTCTCCTGAAAGGTCAATCGATCTTCTGAGATACTGACTATCAATGTTTTCAAGTGAAAAATGAGCTGAAATTCCAAATGGCGTATTGAACAAATAAGGCACTGCCGTTTTTAAATTGAGAAATTGAGAACCGACTATGTTCTTTTGCCAGTTCATATCAAATAGTATTCCTCTTTGCAAAAAATTATAAACGGTTAATTGGGCTTCACCAGTAAATTTGATATCACTCGAGTTATATCCATCTGATAATATTCCAACCATTGCAAAAAACTGATTCAGTGATCTTTCTTTTAAGTAAATGATTATAGATGCAGAGGTATCCTTAATGCTGATTTCTGGTTGTCCTATCATTTCAACAAAAGGAATCGTTCGAATTCTAGATTTCAAGCGATTCAAGCTTACGTGGTTCGGAGACTTGAGATCAGATTTTAAGATGTTATATAAGAATGCATTATTCAGTCTTGTTGAAGTTGATTTTATCCTAATACTGTCCAGTTCATATTTTCGATAAGGGACTATTCTCAGAAATACCTGACAAGAGTTCAATTGATACTCGACCGAATCTAGATTCAAGACAGCATCATAGTATCCATTTTGATACACTGTCCTCAAGGAACTTGAAAGATATTTTCGAACGGCACCAATATTCTTAAATTCTTTTTTATTGACCGTAAACTGATCTATTGAATTGTGAAGTTGAACTTTCCAAGTTAGTATTTTGCGACCTGAATCCAATACTTTTTTTGCAAAAGTATCGATAGATGCTAATGGATAAGCTCCTGATTGCAGATGAAGCAGATGACTACTGCTATGACTCGAATCATCATGAAGGTTTTTTTGTGCCAGAACATGAGATCCAAGGAAAAAACAAAATAACAAAATCTTATTCACACGCTTTAGAACTCAATTGATCCCAAAATATTTTCGCAACAACCATTCTAAACAAACTAAAAATAATATCGAAATCAAAAAAGGCAGCATATCCAATGGCGATATCGTTTTGGTTTCTTCAATCAATTTCGAATCATATGTTGAGGATTCAATACGTTGAATCAATTTAGACAATTCACTTTCCAAAAAAAGATTACCCCCAAACTTTGTGGCAAGGGCATTCATTCCGGTATAATTAGAAGGCAATAAACTAGATTCAATATCGCTCTTCTGGATAATGAAATCACCAGAGGTCTCGTGGAGCCTCCCAGAAATCAATGCAGAAACCCGGTATTGATATGCTCCTGCTGCCAAGGAGTTTGGAGTAGCTATATATGATCCATTTTGAGAAACAAGAGGAATGGATTTCCATTGAGAGTCTTGCGATAACAATTTACATTCAATTTTTTCTGCCAATGCAGATTGGTATACATCGTTGAAGGTGTTTGCTACAATTTTTACTTGATCTGCCTCATCATAAATATAGGATGATGTTTGTACAACAAGTTGCTTTTTATCTTTGACGATAGAAAGATAATTGACTATGTTAGTAAGGAGGTCCGTAATCGCATCTATATTCGCCTGTGCTCGATAGTCCCCTATTCTCCACTTCCAAATATTTTCTCCAGCAATGATACCGAATCGCTGAGCACCCGATTGTCCAAAACAAATCAATGGCTGACTAGTTTTCAATCCTCCAATCAATGCATAACCAAAGGCGGCGTGCTCTTGGTCACAAACAACTTGACCTAAGGCGTTTTGTAATGGTGGAAATTGCTGAAGAGCCACCAATGTAGATTCTTTTAGTATGAACTTGGAAAACAAAGGATTGAAGTCTAACTTAAAATCTTGAGTCAAAGTATTCATCACTGAAAATTTAAATCCAAGGTTCATGCTATTCAACACATTGTAATTTGATTGCAGTCCTATTAGATATAAAACGGATGCTCCATTTGCTTTTGCTTTGTCAATAATATTCTTCCCGTTGTCTATCGCATTGGGTAGTTGATATAAAATGAGTAAATCAGCATTAGTCTTATACTGCGATGGACTTCCATGTTCGATTTTGAATGATTTGTTTGATGATAGAATTGATTTTAGGGCAGATATATCTGGATGCGGAAAACTATGTGCGATATAGATAGTCTTCTTTCCATCAACTACATTCACGATGATCTCTTTGGAATTGTTGGCAAGATATCGCTCATCAGACAGAGAACTTATATCGAGTTTGAGTCTATGTCTGCCTTTTGACAGATTGTCTATCGTTAGTGTGGTATTTGAACTCACCGCCTTTGAATTCAAATCAAGTTGCTTCGTTTGCAATTTTATGTTTCGATCCAAATCGCTTAACGTAAGCGTTGCAGTTTTAACTTTTGAATTTTGAATTCCTACACTTACGGAAATTTCACTGGTCTCATCAGATAGAAAAATAGGATTATAGTCTATCTCTTCGATAGACAAATCAGGATAAACGGTCGTGTCTCCAGTTAGAATTACTGAAATTGGAACTAAATTAGAATTATGAACAAATAATGGACTATTGCCATCA
>CANHJR010000218.1 GCA_947461165.1 Saprospirales bacterium
GTATCACCTTGTTTTAAATAATCTGGTCTGAACATAGGTGTCAAATATAATCCAAAATGAATATTGATGGCTTACGGAAATAAAAAAGCCCTAAAAAATAGGGCTTCGAATTGTCTTGTAAAAAAACGATATTAACCGTTCGTGGAACCATTAGTGTGAAGAACCTTGACGGTGCGCTGCTTCTTGGACTTGTTGTTAGTAATAACAATAATATACAAACCGGTTGGTATTGGTTGCCCATCATTTCCTGTAATGGTCACTATCCCTGTGGTTACATTGTAGTTTACAGTAAAATATACCTGCTGACCCAGTGAATTATATACAATGATACCAATATCGCTGATATCATCTGTTGTTCCAGAAGGACCAGCAACATTTCCAGTTGAACTACCACCAGAGCTGGCAGAGTTGTTAGTGCTTATGGCTGGTGCACCACCAAAAGAAACTTGCACATCATCAGAACCTGCTGAAGACGCAGAGTTTAAAACCAAAAGACATAAAATAAAAAACAAAAATTTCATAACTGTGATTTTAATTTAGTTATACCATTTGCGCTACACAAGCAAAGGTACGATAATAATTTTATTTTCTTATAACAATTTTTTTGCAATATTATTGTTCTAACATTAAAAAATGTGCGTATGAAAAAAACACCTACTAAAAAAGATAGTGAGACCGAAATAAACGAACTTATAGAAATAGCCTCAAACCAAACTGTAAAAGGGATTGAACTTGAAAAATTAGAGACTAAAATTGACAATTTTTGCAAGGAAAATCTGGAAGAAATTGGCTTCAAAACACAAATGGCTCTCTTAAAAGTCTATAAAAAACAAAAGAATTCAGATAAATTTGAGGCCTTGGCTGAGAAATTAGTCGAAAATGCAACAAAACTTAATGAAATTGACAATTTGGGGTCATTATACCGAGAGTTAAGTGTCCTGAATAGGTCTCGAGGAGACTATCCCAGGTCGCTGGATTACATAACCAAATCCATAGAAATATACCTACAAACCGGAAACGCTGTCAAATATGCTATTTCTCTCAATTCATTGGGGAACTATCATCTAGAACTTGGAGAATATAGTCAAGCATTAGAAAATTATTACAAAGCATTTGAGAATATAAAATCAGATGGCAATTCGGAAGCATATCATGTCATCAAACATAGCCTCGCCTTGGTATATCTGACTCTTAATTATTATAATAAAGCAAAGGAGCTATACAGTCAGGACCTAGAAACTCTAAAAGAGGAGAAAAATTACGAAAGATATGTGACCTGCCTTATTGGAATATCGGATGTGTATTTGGAAGAAAGTCGTGGAAAGCTAGCATATAAATACGCCAAACTAGCAGTAGAATACATAGAACCGACTGCATTTGATCGCAAAAAAGCAAGCGCCTATTTATGTTTAGGAAATTCATTGATCGCCTTTGAAAAATACGATGAGGCACTCAATTATTTTGAAAAAGCACGAGTTATTTTAGAAAAAATTGAACAGGTGAATGATCTTCTAAAACTCGAACATTCTATCGGAGCACTTTATCTTACATTAAATGAGTATGACAAAGCGATATATCATTTGGAAATTTCGAAAGAAATGGCGGTGCATATCAAACAAAATGTAGAACTTCGCAAAATATACAATGCACTTTACAAATCATATGAAGGAGCGAATCGACAAGACGAGGCATACCTTAACCTTAAGAACCTAACAGTGCTAAACGAGACAATGTTCAACTTTGCACTTCAAGCCAAGGTCAATGATGTTCAAACAAACTTCGAGTTAGAAAAAAAGGAATTAGAATTCAACAAAGAGCGAGAAGTAAATGAGTATAAAAACAATTTATTTTCATATATAACACACGAATTCAGAACTCCACTTACGCTCATCAACACACCAATTGAGATGATGAAAAACGAGCACGACATCAATGTCATCAAGGCTCGAATGATCGGTGTGACGGCGCACGTAGCTCATATGCAGCACCTTCTTGATCAGTTGCTGGATATAAACAAGATTGAAGAAGGAAAAATGCCGGTATTGAAAAAAGCTGGAAATATCAATCCTCTTCTTTGGCATGTGGTACACCTATATGAGCCGGAAATGAGCGATAAAAACATTGATTTTGTATACAACATGCCTCGAAAGAATATTCAAGCGTATTTTGACACGGATAAAATTGAAAAAATTATAAACAACCTGTTGTCTAATGCCATGAAATATACCTCTGAAGGTGGGAAAATAATATTTAATGCAGATTTTGATAAAACATCCTCCAATCTTGTTTTAGAAATTATGGATAATGGCATTGGAATAGATCTCAAATACCAGGAAGAGATTTTTAATAAATACTATCGAATTCCTAACAACAAGGATGTCAAAGGTAGCGGTCTTGGGTTGAGTTTTGTCAAAGAACTCGTTCTATTGCTTGGTGGCGATATTCAATTGGAAAGCGAACGCAACAAAGGAAGTAAGTTCACCGTAATCATCCCAATAGAGCGAATTGAAAAATCTATAAAACATTCCAATTCTCACGCGAACAAAGCAAATCAAGCTGAAAAACAGGAGTCCATTCTAATCGTAGAAGACAATTATGAAATTCAAAAACTTCTCAAAGAGGTTTTTACTGATAAATATAAAGTATACACCGCAGACCATGGAAAAGACGCTATTCAAAAGATAGCCAAGCATGTTCCAGATGTCGTTCTTAGCGATATCATGATGCCACTAATGTCAGGAATTGAACTTTGTGAGTATATCAAGAATGACAAATCACTTAATCATATTCCTGTGATATTATTGACAGCTAAATCTGCCGTTCATAATAAAATTGAAGGATTAGAAAGTGGCGCCGACGCATATATCACCAAGCCGTTCAATATTATTGAGCTCACGCAAACAATAGAAACGACTTTGGCTCAGAGAAAAAATATTATGGAACGATTTTCTTCTAATCCTTTCCATACAAATACAGATGATATGATGTCATCGGACAGAGTGTTTATGGAAAAAGTCACAACATTCATTCTAGACAATATGGAAAATGAAAGTCTTTCTGTCAACGACTTGGCAAAGCACTTGAACGTTAGTCGATTTACCTTGATTCGAAAATTCAAAAAAATCAATGATGCTACGCCAAACACCTACATTCAGAAAGTCAGACTAGAAAAAGCGAAAGAA
>CANHJR010000219.1 GCA_947461165.1 Saprospirales bacterium
ATGGTACTTTTTAGCTCCTGAGCAGTTCTCCCATAGCAGATTGCTTTCTGCTTGGATACTATTCCTTTTTCCAGGATGTGATACAACATAAAATTATAGAACTTGTTCGTATGGTTATAGTTATAATCCATACCAATGTAATGAACCTCAAGTATCGTATCTAGATCGAAGTATGAAATAAATCCAACAAGTTTACCTTGATGGACAAATCCATCTATTTTGAAGCGATCCTTATTCTTAAGAAAAAGGTAGAAATAATTTGGATCAAGCTCGGTCAATTTAAATTTGGAATTATTTAAAACCTGGTTGAACAAATTGGATATCGAATCCCGGTATTGCTCAAAGTTCAATGCGGTAATTGCAATAATTTCAAGATCTTGATTTTGTGAAATCACTTTGTTCATCCGCACTCGATACTTCGATTGAAGTTTTTGAGTATAGTCTTCAAAAGAATCAAAAGATGAAATATCAATTTCCATTCGATCCTCAACTCTGAAGTTGTGGAATCCTTTTGGACAAAATTTGTTGGACTTTTTCGAGTACAATGTTTTCGACAACATGGTTGCTAGAATATTTCTAGGATACGAACGCAAAATCTGATGCACTGTTTCGACTACGATGTCATATTCATCGGAAGCGTCTGCTCCGGCAAAATGAAGGCCATTCTCGCAAGTAAAAACAACATTCCCTAAAACCAATAGGTTGGTGTGAATCTTGGAAAGAACAAATTTGAAAAAAGGATTGAGCCACCGATTGTTTGAAGGTAAGTAATTGTATAGGTTTTTACCATCAAAAGGAATGATCTGAAAATACAAAACAGCCAAGAATTCATTCTCATGATTTCGAACGACAGCATATCGATAATTGAGCTGTGTGCAAGCTATTTCGAGTGTTCTGAGGTAATCAAAATGGAGAAAGAACCGCTTTTGAACATAAATACTCCAATCCGTTTCGCTGATCTCTTGGATCGAAGAAAATAACTCAATTTTATATTTACTCATAATAACCTAGTTGGGGCTAGAAGAATAAACAAAATGATAATTAAGGGTGAGTTTTTAATTAGTTTCGACCAGAATTAGTCTCATCTATTGGCAGTCTACGAGCCGTCATATACCGCTTGTTAAAATAATCGCTTTTGTTGAGATCTTCGATATGAACACCTTGCGACGAAGATGAGTGCATCATACGGATAGCTTCATTGGTAACTTCTACAACGATACCAATATGTCCGATAACGCCACTACGCATGTTTCTACCAGAAAAGAAAATCAAGTCTCCTTTTTGAAGATCATTTCTACTGACAGGCGCACCGTAATTTGCCATTTCTCTGGAAGTTCTAGGGAGCTTGACACCAAACCAATCAAAAATATATTTGATAAAACCACTACAATCAAATCCATTCTCTGAAGTTCCTCCCCATCGATATGGTATACCTAAGAACGTCTTGCCTACACTAATGACGTTGTCTACGGTTCCATTATAAAAATTGGAAGCATATTGTGTCAAAGTAGTCTCTTTTTTAGGCTCTGTTTTGGCTGGAGTTGTCTTGGAAGTAAAATATTTTGAGAATGTTGTCACTAAATTATCTTCGCATTCTTTCTTGTCTTGATCCTTGTTGTATAGCAAGCTAGACTGCGCATCAAGAGCAATATTGAAACTAAATAATAAAGAAAAAACAACTAGTAACCTCATTAAATTCTATTTTTGTAATGGACCATTTATTATCAATTATGATATAAATCTGGTGAGCAAATATAATACAATGAAATAAAATGGCATGAATTTTTTCGAACAAGTATATGCAATCGCCCTCAAAATACCTCATGGACGCGTCACCTCCTACGGTGCTATCGCAGCGGCTATTGGATCTAAAGGCAGCTCACGAATGGTGGGATATGCTATGGCTGAGAGTCATCATCACGAAAATAGAATACCCGCACATCGCGTAGTGAACCGGAATGGCATCTTGACAGGAAAACATCATTTTGGGATTGAGAATGAAATGCAAAAACGACTGGAATCGGAAGGTCATATCATCGTTGATGACAAGATCAAAGGATTTTCGGAGGCGTTTTGGGATCCAATGACAGAATTAGGATTGTAGAACTTCTAGAACAATATTTCAAAATCACCAATAACAGATGTGGGTAAAAATGAATCTCCAACTTATCAAGTTGATGTCGGGGATAAACCTGAAGAGTTTTTTTCGGACTATAGGTTCTCCATGAAAAAAATAACAGACCGAATCCTTAAAAAAAGTGGCACCTTTACAGTAACAATATCAATTAACTCGAAGAACATATGAACAAATCAATCTCCATCATCATTTTGTCGATCACCATACTCATCAACAGCTGCACCAAAGACCAAACTGCCAGTCCAGTGGCCATAGATTGCACACAAGTGAGTGCTAAATTCTCATCAGATATCGCTCCAATTCTCAATTCATCGAAATGCAGTAGCTCCGGTTGTCATCCTGGAGCCGGAACGATTTCTACCCATAGCCAAATCATGAACCATGTTACTTCTGGACATTTCGACAATTATGTCATTAACCGAACTGGAAAACCAATGCCTCCAAACGGAAGTACACAGCTAACCGCAGATGAACTCAACAAAATCAAATGTTGGAAGCAAAATGGGTATCCAAACAATTAACTGATTGAGGTAAACATTTCAACGCAGAAATAGCTTATGCTGTTTCGCATTCTCTATAATTCAGGTTAGATTCGAGGTTGTTTTTTGGAACGAACTCGTGATTCCATGCCTTTAGCATCATCCGTTTAGAACCATTATGATTTATTCGCAGAGACACTGCAAATAAATCATAAAAAACTGCGCCATTTGTCCTACCTTTGCCAGGATATACGCAACTCATTGCGTGTATTTGAGAGTTATATCCTATTTTAGCGGAAACGTCCATAAACCAAGGGAAGGCGCAAACGAAGCAAAGTCAGAAGTAAGACTAAAACACTTTGTAACTTGAAATAAAATTAAATTTTAAACCAAGAAACAAATGAAAAAAGTATTATTCCTTATTATAGTATTCGTCAATTTTTCAACCTCATATTCTCAATGTTTTCTTAACAAAGAAATTAGTGTTGGTCAAAAATTGCCAACAACAG
>CANHJR010000220.1 GCA_947461165.1 Saprospirales bacterium
ATATACAATTGTATCATCTGATATTGATAATTTGAATCCAAAAACGATTGACATTACCAAAATCGTGCCTCTTGCAACTCACTATCAACATATAAACTTGAGTTCAGGAGTTATTTCCACTAATTTTGAGTCAGCTATATCCAATTGGGACTTATGCCTAAAAAGAAATTACCGTTCGTTGGCAGGATCGGGGACTACCGTTCCTCTTGGAATACTTTCAAATAATGCACACAATATGCTTCCATATTCAAAGTCCTTGAATGCTTTCGCTGACAATATTCCTGCATTCTATTTCACTCCAATAGCAAGTACCGAAATATATCAAGCGCTAGGTGACCCTGTAAGCGTCACTTATGATGGATCATTGAATAATACGACCACAGTCATTTCATATCTAAATAATCAAATCGGCGCATCTTGGTATAATCCCGCGACTCAAAAGCCGCAATCTGGTGTTAGTTATTTTGTTAGAGATCAATCAAAAAATATTTGGCACCTGATCTTTACAAACTATAGCATCGTCACCAACGAGTTAAACTATGCATTCCGAAAAGTTGGTACTGCTCGCACGAAGGACTTTATAGCAAAGAATAATTATTCTATTTTTATTGAAGAGAATAATTGGCATATAGAAAGCACAAGCTCCTCAGATATAAACAAAATTGCTATCTATAATTTATCGGGATCTTTGATGCATTCAGATAAGTTTAAAAAAGAGCTCATTTTGAATACTACGCAATACCCCAAAGGCATTTATATTCTTATGATAGAAGCAGATGGCAAGATGGAATCTTTTAAAATTAGCATATAGTTTCATTTCTTTGAAAAAACGTTTCATTTTTGCTTTTTCATTTATTACGATGAGCCTTTATTCTCAGAGGTTTCAGATACTAAATATTAGAACCCTACAACCAATTGAAAATGTTCAAGCAGTGTTGTTTCTCAAAGGGACTGCTAATCAATTGCAAAGGAGCGATTACAAAGGAGAGGTTATTTTTCAACAAACTGACATCTGGGATTCGGTCGTTTTTTTTAGATTAGGCTACAAGCGACAGATTATGGAGAAGGTCACCAATCTTAAAATCATTCTTCTAACGCCTATGCAAAACCAGATTGAAGAGGTCATCGTCACTGGTCAAATTATACCGAGTCAGAAGTATCAAAGTCCATTCAAGATAAAGTACTTCACGGCTGAAGAAATCAAAAATAAAAATTCGATCAATCTTGCCGATTTTCTGCAAACAGAAAATAATTTTACAGTGACACAAGACGCTATCCTCGGCTCAAAAGTAGCTATCAATGGGATGAGTGGATCAGATCTCAAGCTTATGGTCGATGGGATACCAGTGGCTGGAAGGCTCAATGGCAATATTGACTATTCTCAAATACTATTAAGTAATATCGAAAGAATAGAAATTGTTGATGGTCCATTATCTACAATATACGGCACCAATGCCACGGGTGGCGTTATCAATCTTATTACCAAAACTGGATCTAAGTACAAATCCAATATTTCTGGAGCTATCAATGCGGAATCTATTGGATCGATCAATTCCAATGTTTATTACAATAGTTCCAACCAAGGACATCGAGTGAGCATTGGAGCTCATCGCAACGTGTTTCAAGGTTGGGATCCACGAGCAGATTCTCTCAGTCAAGCCATTAAGCCAATCTGGCGATCCAGAGTATGGAAGCCAAAGGAACAGACGATGTTTAATACCTCTTATTATGCTCCATTATCAAAAAAAGTAAATCTACACCTCAAATTAGATGGTTTCTGGGAGACTTTGATCAATAAAATTGATCCAAATTCAGCATTTCAATCTGTGGTACAAGATGAATACTATAACACTTCGCGGTATAACATTGGCGGTACATCCAACGCACTTTTGACCAAAAATCTTGAATTTCAAAACGTTGCTAATTTCAATTATTTTGGGCGAATTACCAATTTCTACAGTCAAAACCTGAAAGAAGGAACACGTATTTTGCTCAAACAGAATTCAGAAGAGATATACAATATTTTTGGGAGATCACAAATCAAACATGAGTTCAAAAACGAGAATTTTAAACTCCTATATGGCGCAGACTACAACATGGATATTGGAAATTCAGACAAACTAGATACGAACCAATCTTCCGTGTATGACTTGTCCTTTTTTACGATGGCAAACATAAAACTCAATTCATGGCAAATACAACCTGGACTACGATATAGCTTCAATAATAGAGCGACCGTGCCTGTGTCGATGACCCTCAATTTTAGAAAAGACCTTTCCTCTCATTTTAGTTCACGACTTAGTTTTAGCCGTGGTTATCGAATTCCTGAGATCAAAGAGTTATATTTTAGATTTGTCGATATCAATCACAACATACAGGGAAATCCAAATCTTGGTGTCGAACTAAACGATAATTTTCAATTTGGAATTGACATCAAACCGCCGAAATCAACAGATTCAATTCGAAAAAAATTGATCTCTTATTCATCATCTTTCACTACTAGCTATTTTCACAAGCAGAATGCCATCGATATCATAAGCATTGATCCTTCAAAAAACGAATTCAAGTATATGAATGTTGGGGATTATTATGGGTTGATATTCAATGCCGACAATCGCGTGAAATACAAGGAATATTTATTCAGTTTTGGTGTGTCAGTCAATGGATATTCAAAACGATTTAACAATTTAAGTCAGCAAATCGATCAGTTTTTGTTTAACTGGACATCCAATGCAAACCTTACCTATCATTTCAAAAAGTATGATGTCAAGCTGAGCTCGATCAACAAGTTTAACTCTACCAATGAATTTGTGATTTATAATATCCTTCAGAATAGAGCCGAGACGACAACCATCCCAGCATTTATGTATAGCGATATGAATCTATCCAAAAGTATATTCAAAGATAAAATCAACCTTACAGTCGGAGTGAAAAACATCTTTGATATTCAAAACCTACAGGTGACAGGTTTTAGTGGCAGTGTTCATTCTAGAAGCAACGAGGTCAACAATCTCTGGGGGCGAACCATATTTACAACCATATCATTCAACTTTGAAGTTCTTAAGTAATGTATCCATCTAAAATGATTTATTTTGTTCTTTTTATTCTTTTGATGCAATCTTG
>CANHJR010000221.1 GCA_947461165.1 Saprospirales bacterium
AGAATAATAACGTTGTTGCAAATACAATAATTCTCTTACTTAAGCACTTAATCAATTTTTCATTTTCAAAAGTCAATAATACACCTTAATGTTATCCATACTTTGATTCTATTTTTATCGTTACCTAGTATTACCATAAACCAAAAGCCTATTGACTCGCAGATTTACCTTATATTTATCACAAATTATGGAAAAAATCAAGATACTTTGGGCAGATGATGAAATCGATTTTCTCAAGTCACACATTACTTATCTAGAAGAGAAAGGCTATTCGGTACAAGCTGTCACCAATGGAAGAGATGCCTTGGACAAGGTGCGTGAGGAGATTTTTGATGTTGTTTTTCTCGATGAATCTATGCCAGGTTTGACTGGGCTGGAGACCTTGTCTGAAATCAAAAAAATGAAATCCAATCTTCCCGTTGTTTTGATTACCAAGAATGAGGAGGAGGATTTGATGGAAGACGCCATTGGTTCACAAATCGCTGATTATCTAATCAAGCCAGTAAAGCCTCAGCAGATTATTCTGACCTTGAAAAAAATAATTGATAATAAGCGCCTAGTCAGTCAGAAAACAACACAGGCTTACCAACAGGAATTTCAAAGTCTGTTTATGACCATTCAATCTGTTACAGATTACAAGGAATGGATAAATCTCTATAAAACGCTAGTATACTGGGAGCTTGAATTAGACTCCTCAGATTCCTCGGAGATGGCTGAGATTCTAGAAATGCAAAAAAAAGAGGCAAATATTGAATTCAATAAGTTTATCATCAAAAACTATTTGAGCTGGATGTCAAATCCCAATGCGGAATCTACACCCGCGTTGTCGCACACTATATTTAAACGAAAAGTCTTTTCGGTCTTAAAAAAGGAAAAGCCGACATTCCTATTTCTAATAGATAATTTGAGATATGATCAATGGAAAATGATAGAGCCATATTTTCACGACAATTTCGAAGCGGTAGAGGAGGATACATTTTTTAGTATTTTGCCTACAGCCACACAGTATAGTCGAAATAGCATCTTCGCGGGTATGACTCCACTCGAAATTTCAAAGAAATTACCTCAATATTGGCTTAATGATGACGAGGAAGGGGGTAAAAACATGTTTGAAAAGGACCTTCTTGCACACCAGCTTTCAAAAAACTTCAAAGACCCAGTAAAGCATTCCTACACAAAAGTCTTGACTCTAGAAGAGGGAAGCACGTTGACCAATAATGTTCAGAATCTGTTGCACAATACTCTCAATGTTATCGTTTACAATTTTGTCGATATGATTTCACATTCGCGCACCGAAATGGAGCTTATGAAAGAATTGGCAAAGGATGAGCGAGCGTTTCGATCATTGACAATGACCTGGTTTGATCACTCAAATATGCGAAACCTTCTTCAAAAACTGGCATCCAAAGATGTCAATATTATTGTGATGACAGACCATGGAACGACACAAGTGCGCCGCCCTTCAAAATGCGTTGGAGATCGACTGACAAGTACCAATATTCGATACAAGGCAGGCAAAAATCTTCAATTCAATGAGAAAGATGTTTTTGTCGTCAAAAAGCCAGAGGATGCGCAACTACCCCAGGCCAATTTAAGTACTTCTTATATTTTTGCCAAGGAAGATGCATTTCTCATTTACCAAAACAATTACAATAGTTTTGTGAATTTTTTCAAGGATTCATTTCAGCATGGAGGTATTTCACTAGATGAAATGATTATCCCTTTTGCAGTATTTCAATCAAAAAAACGCTAACAAATGCTACAAGACTTGATTCGTGATGTTCTCTCTGATTTGAAATATTCCGTCAAGGACATGGAAGAAAAGTCCGGACCAATTTTAGTTGCAATCAAAGACTTGGCTAAGAAATTGTTTTTTGAAGGCAAAATTTCAGATTTTAAGGATTTTATTTTCAGACACCCAAATCCTAATTCAGAATATATTCAACAGGAAATTGAATCCTCACTTTCTCAAATAATGGATGATGGTAACGAATTTATTGATCGACTCCGAACAAGAATTGACACCAGAATGGAGATGCTCAAGGAAGAGCGAACTCTTGATGGGCTTTTGAAATTACTGAATTATGAACATTTGAAGGGATTTCTTAAACTATTTGGTTTATGATACTGGTGGTACCAAGATTTTTAGGCTTTTTTGGTAAACACATTATTGCTATGGCAATTTATCCATTTATATTGGTTTGCAATCGCGATTCTGAAAGAATGGAAGTAACTATTCGCCACGAAAAGATTCACTTTCGACAGCAATTAGAGATGCTTATATTACCTTTTTATATAGCCTATATCACTTACTATTTTGTTTATCGACTTCAGGGACTCAAGCATTGAGATGCATATCGTATGATACCATTTGAAAAGGAAGCATATCCCCATGAATATGATGATGCGTATCTTAGAAGAAGACCAATCTGGGCTTGGTTACAATTCAGACTTTGATTTTCTTCGAAAGTATATAAATGCCAATATTACGAAAAAACTAATTCCGAAAACCAATATTGGTAAAAGATCATATCCTTCGATTTCATTCCGTTTTGATATAGCCTCTTCATCATTTGGATTGAGCTTGATGGCCTCATCAATATCTGCAAGTGCATCCTCTTTCTTTCCTAGCTTTTTTCGAACTTCAGCTCGGTTTTTGAAGTGGCTTGCATAACTTGGTTCTAGGAATATAGCTGTTCCATATAGTCGATCAGCATGCTCCAAATCACCTCGGAGATATTCGTTTTTTGCCCAGTTAGCAAAGAATTTAGAGTTAGAAGCATTCAAAGCGACAGAATTCTGATAACACAAGATTGCAGAGTCGTATTTCTTTAGCTCAGTCATACTTAGACCTAGTAGATTCCATGCCGCTGCATCCTTTGGCGTCAGTGCGATTACCGATTTCAATAAGTTCTCGGCTAGTACGAACTCGTTCATTTCAAGAGCGATTTTAGCACGTGTATATCGACATTGGTCATTGATAGGATTTAGTCCTATACACGAGTCTAAAGCAGGTATAGCAGCTATGAAATCATGTGTTTTATATGCGTTCTCTCCTATGATCATCAAGGTGTCCGAATAGGTCAAATGATATACTTTTTTCTGAGAGATACAGGGTAAAG
>CANHJR010000222.1 GCA_947461165.1 Saprospirales bacterium
CATGAATATTAAGTCTTCAATATTATCCTCATTAAGATCCTTTATAATGAAATACCCAGAATACTCCTTCGGAAAAAAATTTTCATACTTTGGGGCATATTCGAAATTATCGTTTCCTCGATTTATAAAGGTAGATATTTTATTTGAAATATTGTGTGTCACTATCAAATCTCGAATACCATCTCGATTGAGATCCATCGTATTGATAATGGATGCATTCATCCCTCCAGCAAATGGAAATTTTAGTTTGCGATTGCCATGCAGAACGTCGATTTTGGATATTCGAAACAATTGCTGAGCAATACAAACATCTGCACAAAACAAATAGAATGACAGAACGAAAAGAACTCCCCCCTTTTTTATCATAATCTTTTAGTTTCAATATACAGATAACGTGATTATTTCACTTTTAAGTTCCAATGTTGTTATTTAAGAAGACTAAATATTGAACTTTCCTCTGATATATCTTTCAAAGCAACTAAAATCTAGGGAACGATTGGTGGCAGATTGACATATTTCATCTGAAGTTTTAAGTCTACCAAATTGGTGAATATGTTTTGCATGCCATTGATTGATTTCCTCGAATCTTGAATCTCTGATCATTTCTGAAACACTTTTAGTTCTATTGATCTCTTCATACCATTGAGCTGCATAGAATGAGCCCAGAGAGTATGTCGGAAAATATCCGATTCCCCCAAAAGACCAATGAACATCTTGTAAAACGCCCTTTGCATCATTTGGAACCTCTAGTCCAAGATATTTTTTATAACTATCATTCCAATAGTCGCGAACCTCCGATACATTGAGATCTCCTGAAACAAGTAGCTTTTCTATCTCATATCGAATCATAATATGATAGTGATATGTCAGCTCATCTGATTCGGTACGAATAAATGTTGGTTCAATAAAATTTACCTCGCGAAATATGGTCTCAGATTGAACAGATTGAAATTGAGATGGAAAATATTTCTTTAATAATGGAAAAATCAGATCGATGAACTCCTGGCTTCTTGCGATATTATTTTCCCAAAACCGCGATTGACTTTCGTGGATACCAAGCGAAGTAGCTGAACTAGATGGAAGTCCTGAATTGATAACCTGCAAGCCCATTTCATATCGTCCATGACCACTTTCGTGGATAGTACTCCAAATAGATGACATAATATCGTTCTCAGAATAACGCGTTGTCATTCGAATATCTGAAGGATGAAAACTCGTACAAAATGGATGCGAAGATTCATCTATCCGACAAAAATCAGTAGGAACGGCCAAAATGTTTAAAATCTCCTTATTTAATGCTATTTGACTGGCAATATCAAATTTCTGGGTTAAAAAATTGGTTTTTTGACTCTGAACTGCCAGAACATCCTGGATCAAAGTTCCAAGCTTTGACTTGACATCATGAAACATTTTATCTAGCTGAGAAACCGTGGAACCTTCTTCATACAAATCCAATAAAGCATTGTAGGGGTGTCCTTCATATCCATAGTATTCCGCCTTTTCTCGCTGCAATTCAACTATTTTTTCCAAATCATTTTGAAAAATACCAAAATTTGACTTCAACTTAGCCTCTTCCCATACCGAATAGGCATTGCTTGTGAGTTTCGACTCCTTTTCAATAAATTCTTTTGAAAGCTTTTTAGATTGTATCATATCCTTCTTTGAAATTTCAAGACATTTAAGTTGATCCGCACTAAGACCGCTCTGATCCAAGGCATCTTGAATACTATTTTCAAAGGAAGAAGATGTTTGTCTTTCATGAATAAGCCCTTGAATCAAAGCAGATTGGTCCGCTCGAAACGATCGATCGCTTTGCTTAGGCATTTTGACCTCCATGTCCCAACTCAAAAGTGCAGCTATTCCATTCAGTTTTTTTATTTCGTTGCAGTATTCTATATAATTTTGGTAAGACATCTTTGATCTAATTTAGTCTGTAAAAATAATCATTCTTTACCTTTGTAGAATGAGAGTTTTATTTTGGATTTTTTTTCTGATAACCACCGTGTCTTGTAAAGAGAAATCTAATTATAATCCAAATACATTTAAGTTTAATTTAACCGTTGGATTAAACTCTCTTGATCCTGCATTTTCAAAAGATTTGGCTTCTATTTGGGCTACTTCGATGATTTATGAATCGCTATTTGAATTTGATCAAAACAATGCTTTAAAACCCGTTTTAGTGAAATCGTATTCTGTTTCCGACAATAGATTGACCTATCAATTTCAGCTAAAAGATAATATTTTCTTTCACAATAACAAATGCTTTGACAATGCAAAGACGACAAGAAAGTTATGTTCGGAAGATGTGATTTATAGTTTTAAGAGATTATTAGATCCTAGCACCTTATCCCCTGGTTCATGGGTTCTCCGAGATCATATTGATAGCATCGAACCATTTCGAGTGATCGACAGCTTGACTTTTGAGATAAAACTCAAAATTCCATCTCCACAGTTCCTTCAGAAACTGGCTATGAACTATACTGCAATTGTTCCAAGAGAAGCCGTAACATATTATGGATCCAACTTTGATAGAAATCCAGTAGGAACAGGTGCCTTTCAATTTCAGTTTTGGAAACGCGGAGAAATACTTTTCCTTGAGCGAAATCCGCATTTTTATGAGAAGGACTCGACTGGCAGAAGCTTACCCTATATAGACTATATAAAAGTGAGTTTTAATGAAAACAAAAAAACAGAGCTACTAAGTCTACTCAATGGCGAACTTAGTATGATCAATGGAATCGATCCAAGTACATTAGAAAAGATGATCGATAACGAGGGTCATCTAAAATCTAAATATAGCAAACAATTGGAACTTGTAAAACGACCATATCTCAATACCGAATACCTTGCCATTCTCTCTGATAAAGAGTTTTTAGAACCAAACTCCCCTTTGCTGATAAAAGAAGTTAGACAGGCAATTCATTGCGCTATCAATAAAGTAGAATTGTCAAAAAAACTTCGAAAAAACCTTGTGATTCCAGCGATCCATGGTTTTGTTCCAGATGGAATAGTTGAAGCGACTTGGCTTCCTATTCAAAACGTATATTCTCCAGAAAAAGCAAGAGAATTACTCAAAAAGGCTGGATACACTAAAGAGATCCCTCCCAAAATTGCTCTGA
>CANHJR010000223.1 GCA_947461165.1 Saprospirales bacterium
AACTTATCCAAACTTATGGAAAAATGTTATCAAAAACTTCTTTCAAAAAAACAAAAGAAAAGAGTGAACGGGTTATTTTATGGATTGCTTTGGTGAGTTTTTTAATTCACTTATTAATGATTGGATTGATTCATTTTAATATTATTACCATTATTGAACCATCAAAATTATTAAAAAATCCTATTGCTGCCATTTATACCCCTTTTTCTTTTATATTAGTTTATGAGGTGTATCTGTTGATTTACTACCTCCCAAAATCAACTTCTACCTATATCTCGAAGCAATATGAAATTATTGCGCTCATCATTATTAGACGATTGTTCAAAGATCTCTCAGATTTATCACTTTCGTCTGATTGGTTTAGCATTAAAAATGATTTGCAGTTTACCTATGACATCGTGACATCCGTCTTATTATTCTACCTCATCTATCTATTCCATGTTCAAAGTACAAACCTATATAGAACTATGGAGAAAAGCAAAACCCATTCTTCAAGTATTTCAAAATTTATAATCGCAAAAAAATGGATAGCTACCGCTTTAGTTCCTATACTATTGGTTATTGCAATATATTCATTCTTGAGCTGGTGTATTGGTATCCTTCAGCCACTGGAAACGAATGCGATTTCGTTTAATAATATCAATAATATTTTCTTTGAACAGTTTTTCAATATTCTGATTATTGCAGATGTGATATTATTGTTAATCTCATTTTTTCATACAGACGAGTTCCACAAAGTTATTCGAAATTCTGGGTTTATTATTTCAACGATATTGATTCGAATATCCTTTTCTGTTGGCGGTATCATTAATAATATACTGATTGTTTCTGCTATTTTATTTGGACTTTCAATACTTTTCATCCATAATAAATTTGAAAAGAAGCTAACAGAAGAAATTGATGAAAGTAATGAAATTGAAGAATGAAAAGATAATAATAAGATTATCATTGTCAAAAAATATTAGATGAACGCTTGATAGAAATTGGGAATAGTAAGAACTTCAAGCAGAAAGAAGGAATTACGAACACGGGTTTGGTCCCGAAGAAAATCAGGAGCGGTTCAGTGTTTCGTATAACAGTATAATGGTAGGTTCAAGTGCAGTTATTCGATTGAACTTTTCTGCTTCAAATTCCGCCTATTCTGAAAGACCCAAAATGTTGACATGATACAAAAGCGATAGTCTTTAATCATTTTATGCTTAATTTTGTGCAACGTCAGCATCCTCTCCATTTTTAGGAATTGTAGCAGATCTAAACGAATATAGCGTATATAATAATTGATTATAACTGTTTAACATAGGAATAAAAAAATTACAATCATGATAGCTCAAATTGAAAAAATAAAAAGGACAATTGAACCCCTAAGGCAAGAGATTATAAATCATAAGGTGTATTCAGCTATCAAAGATATAGACGATTTGAAAGTATTTATGCAATTCCACGTATATGCTGTTTGGGACTTTATGTCCTTATTGAAAACGCTACAAAGCAACTTGACTTGTACATCTGTGCCTTGGTTTCCCAAAGGAACCGCAGACACGAGATATCTTATTAATGAAATTGTGGTAGGTGAAGAATCGGACGTCGACCTCAATGGCATACGAAAAAGTCATTTTGAATTGTACTTAGACGCTATGAAACAATGTGGCGCAGATACATCGAAGATTGAAGGATTTACAGATGTATTAAAACAGACTGGCGACTTTGACGCCTCTTTTTTGTCATCAGAAACCCCAAAGGAAGCAAAAGATTTTGTAGACTTTACATTCAGCGTGATTGAAAGCGGTAAAGACTATTTGCAATCAGCTATTTTCACTTTTGGACGCGAAGACCTCATCCCAGGTATGTTTATCTCTATAATTGATGAGGTGCACAAGAACTTTCCTGACGATATTTCAATTTTTAAATACTATATCGAAAGGCATATTGAAGTTGATGGCGACCATCATAGCCATCTTGCCTTGCAGATGACAGCCAATCTCTGTCAAGACAACGAACAATATTGGAAAGAGGCAGAGGAGGCCGTTATCAATTCATTAAAACAAAGAATTGGTCTGTGGAACGGTATTTACCGTCAGTTGACAGAGAGAACGGCTATGGCTAACAGCTAATTTTTCTAGAATATAAGAGGTGTCCTGCGAAGCAAACATGAATTCCTTTGGAAATTATTGTAATTGAAAATGGACTTTTGCGAGAAACAAAGTCCTAAAGAACGTGCCAAGTTTTGAGTAATCTGGAACTAGCCCATCATTTATAATGGGTGAAGCTTGAAATTCAATTGATCAATAATTCAAATAGCTAAACCTTAAATCTTTTCATCTTGTCTTCTGTCAGAAAGTAAACCATAACGACTGCGATGATAAGTAAAAGTACATCTATAATGGAATACAAAATAGATGCCTGACAATTGAAATCGGTTAAGTATTTGATAAGTATCGAAAACACAACAAAAAGTGGCGTAATTATCAGAATATACCTACTTGATTGAGCTTGAGCATAATCCCAGTTTTCTTCACTTTTGAGTGCTCGTGAAGTACGAAATCCATACCATTTGTTCATTTTCGGAGGGAAAAACTTGAGAATCAATCCACCGATAAAGAACAAACTGTAATAAAAGAACGTCTGTGCCAGAAGGAGCGTCTTAAAACCAATCATGACCTATATTGGATTACTTTCTTTCCGAAATCGGTTGATATGGGCGCGTCTTTTCACCGATATATATTTGGCGTGGTCGAGATATCGGTTGTTTTTCTTCTATCATTTCTTTCCACTGTGCAACCCAGCCTGGAAGTCTGCCAAGCGCAAATAGCACCGTAAACATCTCTGATGGATATCCTAGCGCTCTGTAGATAATACCTGAGTAGAAATCCACGTTTGGATATAGTTTTCTTTCAATAAAATAGCTGTCCGACAAGGCCATTGCTTCCAGTTCCATCGCGATATCTAGCAATGGATCTTTGACACCTAGTGCTTTGAGTACATCATCGGCAGATTTTTTAATAATAGTTGCTCTTGGATCAAAATTTTTGTAAACTCTGTGTCCAAATCCCATCAAACGAACACCTGCTTCCTTGTTTTTTACTTTGTTTACATATTCCTG
>CANHJR010000224.1 GCA_947461165.1 Saprospirales bacterium
AAAAGAGCGTTATAGCTATGCCAACATCGATTCAAAAATCATCGATACCGCGCAGAAAAGAATCCAGATCAATTACAGCAGCGCACGCGGCAATGATGAAAATGAGCTGAAAGAAACAATTTCATACGCTTTAGGGTTTGGTTTTGGCTTTTTGATGTATATGATTCTATCTATATATGGATCACAGGTTATGCGAGGCGTGATGGAGGAGAAAACGAATAGAATTGTTGAGGTTATCATCTCCAGTGTCAAGCCTTTTGAACTTTTGATGGGCAAAATTATTGGAATAGCGATGGTTAGTTTCTTGCAACTTATTTGCTGGGGAACGATCATCTTCATCGTCAACATCGTATTTGGAATTCTCATAGGTACTTCTCAGATGTCAGAGATCGCTGCGAACTCAACCATACCGCAAGCTGGTGCCCTCGATATGATCAACGATCCTGAAGTGATAAGCTTATTCAATAATTTGAAGCAAATAGATTATTTACCAATAATGTTTGGCTTTATTTTCTACTTTCTGGGTGGATTTTTTCTCTACTCTTCCCTATTCGCCTCTGTCGGTTCGGCAGTTGGTGACGATCCGCAGGACGTTCAGCAGTTGATGCTGCCTATAATGTTGCCCATTATCCTTTCATTTATGCTTCTAACCAAGGCGATAAATAATCCAAATAGTACAGAAGCTGTCATAGGTAGCATTGTACCATTTACATCTCCAGTTATTATGATGAGTCGCCTCGTCTTTGGAATAGGTCCAGGGGTTCCTCTCTGGCAGTTAATTTTGAGTATGGTTGTGCTCATAGGTACAACCGTGTTTTTTATCTTTCTAGCAGGCCGTATTTATCGTGTTGGGATTTTATTGTATGGCAAGAAGGTCAGTTGGAAAGAAATGATCAAATGGCTATTTATGAAATAGTTACCTTAAAGAACCTTCCTTTCTTTTTTAGATTGAATTTATCCTATTTATTTTTTTAGAAATTAACAGGTTTTGAACATTGCCGACCTCGTTACAATTAATTTAAGAATAATTAGCAACTTTATCTAAATTTGTGATACCAAACATCTTTATTTCAAGAAATCAGCTTATGAGAAATTGGTTTTTCTGCCCCAGGATATAAGCTGTTTTGGCACGCAACAGATAGTAACCGTTAAAAATCAATTAAATGAAAATAACCATTGCTTTTCTCATTTTCTCGGCAACAAACTATTTCTGCTTAGGTCAATCCATAACAAACCATACAATATCCAGCGGTTATATTTCGTCATCTAGCTTATCTAGCTCTATGGGTGAGTCATCAGCCGTTCGGCATTTTCTAAAAGGCTCAGCCAATTTGACTCAAGGCTATTTACAAGTGGAAGAGTTAGCCGTCGTGAAGCTAATGGATGCATCCAAAAAAGATATCTTGTTATTGTATCCAAATCCTGCAGAGTCAGAAATCAATATTGATCTGAAGCAGCAAGGATCTGGTCCTGTAGAATTCTCATTATACTCTAATGATGGTCGACTCTTGAGCCGCTTTGTAAGAAAAGTTTCAATCTCCTCAAATGAGATCATTAATTTTCAACTTGGTGAAATAGCCAAAGGAAGCTACTACCTCCATGTGATTTATATAGAAATTCCAGAAAAAAACTACTACCTCCAATTCAATAAAAAATAAAATCAATACAATTATGAAAAATCAAATTTTAATTGTGTTCTTGTTGCTTATTGCTTCAGGAATTCACGCTCAGACTCCACAAAGAATCAATTACCAAGCGGTCGCTCGTGACGCTACTGGCAAGCCCTTGACAAACAAATCTATCAAACTCAAACTCAGCATCTTAAATTCATCAGGCTCTGGCGCTGTTCAGTATGCGGAGACGCATTCGGTGACAACCAATGAATTTGGTCACTTTGCTGTCTTGATTGGAGGAGGAACGGTTTCGACTGGAACAATGGCGGCCATCAAATGGGATGTGAGTAGCAAGTTTCTCAAAGTAGAATTTGATCCGAATGGCGGAACGACCTATACCAATATGGGAAGTGTACAGTTGGTTAGTGCTCCTTATTCGCTTATGGCTGAAAAAGCAAACTCAGTGACCACAAGTTTTCAATTACCAGCCAGTCAAATCAGCGGTTCTGGTGCATCTTCAGGAGATGTTCTTTCTTGGGACGGTACTACCTGGAAGCCATCCGCACCTTCAGGTGGCGGTACAGGCGATAATTGGGGCACTCAATCCGTTTCTGTATCGACAAATTTTACTGGCAATGGTACAACGGCAAGTCCTTTGGGATTGGCTCAGCAAGGAGCTTTAAATGGACAAATACTGAAATGGAATGGATCCAATTGGATTCCAAGAAATGATAGTACAGGTGTTTCGAGTGTAAGTGTGAACTCTTCCCTATCTGGTAATGGTACCGCAGCTAATCCTTTAGGAATAGCTCAACAAGCTGCCACTACAGGACAAGTTTTGAAATGGTCCGGTTCAAACTGGTTGCCAATGAACGATAGCCTTGGTGCAGACAACTGGGGAGGTCAAGTAGTCAATGTTTCTGCTACACTTACTGGAAATGGAACCATTGCAAGTCCTCTGGCCTTGTCTCAACTGGGTGCATCCTCAGGTCAGGTTTTGACCTGGAATGGCACGAATTGGGCTCCGACAACCCCTGTTGGCGATAATTGGGGTTCTCAGTCTGCAGCCGTAGCGGTAAATATCACAGGAAATGGAACCGCTGCAAGTCCACTGAAATTAGCACAACAAGGGGCAACATCTGGTCAATTTCTTCAATGGAATGGAACAGATTGGGTTCCAGTAACGGCATCTGTTGGTGGTGATAACTGGGGAACGCAGTCCGCAGTTGTTTCTTCAAACTTGGCTGGGAATGGTACGACTACAAGTCCTTTGAAAATTGCGCAACAAGGTGCCACCTCAGGACAAATCCTTCAATGGAACGGAACGGATTGGGTACCCGCTACGACAACTACGGGCGGTGATAATTGGGGGACACAAACAGTATCTGTAAATACGACAATGGCTGGAAATGGAACCGCTGCCAATCCTATTAGAATAGCTCAACAAGGAGCGACAACTGGACAATTTCTTCAATGGAATGGAAC
>CANHJR010000225.1 GCA_947461165.1 Saprospirales bacterium
AGTCCTAAGTATCTTTTTTCATTTGGGCTCTGCTTATTTCTAATGAATTATTCCTCCTGGTTTGGGGTTATTTTTTCTGCAATTATTTTTTTATTGGGTTTGATCAACTTAAGAAGAGGTTATCGATTTGTAGCATATTTGATTATCAACTTTGTCGTTTTATTTGTTGCGGTAGGGCTTGTATTTACCCAATATGCATTTATTGGAGGTTGGAAAAATTTGGTTTATTATTTCAAAGATACCTATGTTCAAGAATCGTTTTTAGAAGGTCATATCTATCAGACAACCTTTCAAATAGTAGCTCAAATATTAAAAAATGTAGGTAACTTGCTGATAGTTATTTTTATTCTGATTTTTATGTCCATAAAAAATCGTCAACGTAAATTTATTTTTACCAAAAATGGATATCGATATGTTGTCATTTCTGTTCTTCCAGTTGTCCTCTATTCTTTCGTTTTTATTCAGTATTTCCAAAATAGCTATACCAGTATTTATCTCATTACACCTCTGACAGTCATCATAGCAATCTGGCTAGAAAAAATGTACAAAAAGCGATTTGACAATAGTAGTCTTCTAAAAATTATTGGATTAATTGTTTTATCTAATCTATCTTTGTTTTTCTTGTATCAAAGTTCATAAAATCGATAATTTTAGCTTATGTCCACTGAATTTATTTCCAATCTAGACCCAATTGATTTCTTAAGTGAAGACCCAGCCATAAAGAATGATTTTATTCAAAGACTAGGACAATCGTTTTCTAATATTGGATTTGTATGTGTCAAAAACAATTTTATAGACATTTCGGACGTTGATGCTTTCTATAAATCGGTAGAAGCTTTTTTTGCATTGCCTACAGAAGTCAAGAGACGATATGAGATACCTGAGCTCGCTGGTCAGCGCGGCTACACTTCTTTTGGTAGAGAGCACGCCAAGGGTTCTGAAGCGCCAGATCTTAAGGAGTTTTGGCAGATTGGCCAAGAAGTGCAAGGTTCAATGGCTGTTCCAGAAGATTAACCAGCCAATGTTCAAGTCGCGGAAATAAGCAATTTCAATGAATTGAGTCTAAGGTTGTTTCGCGGGTTTGAAAAAAGTGGTGCGATTCTTTTGAAGGCGATTGCTTGTTATCTAGGTTTGGATGAGAACTATTTTGAAGACAACATTCGAAATGGGAATTCTATTTTGCGAGCTATCCATTACCCTCCGATTACTTCAGAGCCAAAGAACGCCATTCGTGCTGAGGCGCATGAGGATATCAATCTTATAACCTTATTAGTTGGAGCCAGTGCCGAAGGTCTTGAAGTTCAAAAAATGGATGGATCTTGGTTGCCTATCAATGCCCCAGAAAATCATTTTGTCATCAATGTCGGTGACATGCTGCAAAGATTGACAAATAATAAGTTAAAATCAACGACACATAGAGTTGTGAATCCGCCACGTGAAAAATGGGCAAATCCTCGATTTTCTATTCCCTTCTTTTTACATCCTGTGTCGGGAATGGATCTTACCTGCTTGCCTTCTTGTGTTTCAGACTCTAATCCAAGTCAATTCGAACCAATAACTGCAGGAGATTATTTGGATGAAAGACTAAGAGAAATTGGGTTAAAAAAGTAATTGTTTTGCAAATTAAAGAAAAAGTAGATGGTGAATTCAAATACTTCGATCAAGGCTCAGGTCCGATCGTATTGATTCTCCACGGGTTATTCGGAACACTCAGCAATTTCGAAGAAATAATAAATTTGTCAGGTGGTCGATTTCGTTTTGTGATGCCGATATTGCCAATTTATGACTCGGATATCAAGGATGCAAATATTGATGGAATGCTCACCTATCTTCAAAGATTTATTGCTAAGTATGAACTTCGTGATTACACGTTATTGGGCAATTCGCTGGGTGGTCACATTGCATTGATGCACGAGCTTTCAAGTCCTCAATTGGCCAAGGCAATGGTACTAACAGGTAGCAGTGGACTGTTTGAGAATGCCTTGGGCAGCGAGTATCCTCGTCGTGACAAAGTCAAGATCAAAGAACGAATATTGGAAATATTTGGAAATAAAGATGTTGTTACCGATGAAATTATTGAGGAGGCATACGATATCGTGACCAATTACGCCAAAGTCTTACGGGTGTTAAAGATGGCCAAAAGCGCTGTAAGACATAATTTGACGCATGAAATTGAAAAGATAAAGACGAAAACCCTTCTTATTTGGGGTGAAATAGATACCATAACCCCGCCTTTTGTAGCTCATCAGTTTCATGAGAAATTGATCAACTCGGAACTTAAATTTATACCTAATTGCGGACATGCTCCCATGATGGAATATCCAAAGGAATTTTCAAGTTTTTTATTCCCTTTTTTAGATCAAATATATGCCAATGACAAGCCTTCTATTTGATCAGGATATTGTTCCGATATATAGCCATGAGCTAAACATTGGTCAAAGTGAATTGAATTGTTATCCTGTGATAAATAAATCTCAGGAGTTTGAAGGGGTCATTGATTCAACGTGTTTTATCGATCCAAAAGCAAATGACATTAAGGCACAACATCACGCTATTATTTCTCATAAACCAAGTGTCTGGGAGGCTATTTCTATTCTGAAAAGCATCGATTCCAATGTTTTAATTGACATTGATGCTTATTCTAAGTATGTAGGGACGATTACTTATTCTTCTATAATTCAAGAATTACAAGGATTGGACATCATGACATCTAATGATTCACTCTTGGAGCTTAGTATTCCAAACCAACGTTTTTCAATGGTTGAAATAATACAATTGATTCAATCAGAGAACGCCGATATTCGATCTTTTTATAAAAATGTAACTCTTGATGGGTCACATATCATTTTAATACTAAATACACGTGATCTCCGCCCAATTATTGGTGCCTTGGAGGACAAGGACTACAACATAGTATCGACCGTCAACGAGGAGGGATATTCCGAAATTCTGAATCAGCGCTACCATCATTTGATCAATTATATCAATATTTAAACCATGAGATTAGCACTTTATTCACGAAAACTGAAAGATGAGAACATCAATTATGTC
>CANHJR010000226.1 GCA_947461165.1 Saprospirales bacterium
CAGTTATCTCGACAATGCCCGTATCGCTTGGAAATGCATATACAAAAGCAGAATCATTGAAAGGTATTCTCTTAACCTTTACAACATCTATTTTTTTCGACTTCATGTTGAATTTAGCAACATACTTATTGCCATAACTCTTGAAATTCATGAGATCATAATCCACCTTCTTTGAGTTTGCCTTGCTATAAAACTCAATCAATTCCTTATTGACCTTGACCATTTGCTCAGAGGGCAAATAACTCACAAATCCAAATTTTTCAAGGACAAATAATTCTGGTAGAACAGACGCTCGTGAGAATGAAGGACCAAAAGCCTTTACAAAATCATCTAAGGGAATAAGATTTGTGTTTTGACCAGCAAGACGGAGCAAAATCAGGATTGGATTATTGGATTCTGCTGCCGTCGTGGCTTGATCGTATGTCTGCTGATCAAAATTGTTTTCAGAGATAAATTTGGCGGCATTCTCGCCTCTACCAACAAGCATTTTAAGTTCCAATTCATCCTGATCCAATTTCCAGGTTAGCAATTCTGCATCGAATGTAAGCTTATGAAAGCCACTTCGAAACCTAGCCTTACCTATTCCAGTTTCCTCCTTCAAAATCGTTAATTCGTTTTTGGCAACATCATATTTCACATCGCAATAGGGATGCGTTATGGAGTCATTTCCCGCAAAAATTTTAATTCGCGCCCTAGCAACTTTGACATATGATCCCTTTCGAAACAAGCAGTTATAACCCTCTGCGGAGAATAGTTTTTTTGCATTGGATTGGTCATAAATTTGAAGAATAGCCGGAGCATCAAAATCACTACCAATGACGACGTCATTTCCTTTCATAGAAAACCCACCACTTAATTTGACATTCGGTGCAACCTTTTTGTCAAACATAAACTTCTTACCATAAGCTTCAAAATTGGGGTATTGAATCTGGCTTGAGTCCTTTTCTTTAGTGATTTTGTCACTCAATACACCATAAACTTTGGTCGGAAAATACTCCGGGTAATACAATAAAGCAGAATCAATTTTATACTCTGACCGATTCATATCGATCGCATAATTACCAAATGTGGCATAACATTCTGCCTCTGGAATTCCAACGCGAAACCATGTCGTTCGACCACCGGAACTTGTCCAAATATGGTCCATGACATTATATGTTCCGCTTGTATTGAAGATGGAGACTGTATCTTTTTGAAAAAACCCTTTGAGGGTTGTTTGCGGGACCTCTACCAGAATATTTCCTCCATTGAACTTAAAGCTTAAATCCTTCGTACCTATGATATAGTTCTTAGACTTATCCGAGACCAATGCATTAAACATAAAAAGATCATTAGAAAAGTCCATAAATGTTGCAAAATCTCTGTTATTTCCTCTTTTAGATGTTTCCAAAATCCCCTTTGTAAATAAATACCAACGATCAAGAAAGGCTTCATCATATCCTGATTTCGTAGCATTCGTTGCAGCTATCATAAAGTTTCGATAATACGGCCAGACTTGCATTCGTCGAACGTACATTTTGTTGAGGATATCGACCATTTTATTCAATTGGCTTTCTGAAATCTTACCTGCCTTGATTTCCTTTTCCATATTGTTATAGAATTCCACCAATTCATCACGTTGATTTTCTTTTACAATAACTTGTAATTGTTTCAAGAAATTTTGTGGTTGCGGGTCAAAATAATGGTCTGTGATATTGGCTCCACCGCCTGCTTGTCCAGAAAGATCAATGGCTAAAGAAATTATAAGGAAAAACGAAAGAATTTTTTTCATTGTAAAGATTTAATTAATTTTTAACCAAACGAAGACATGCCCAATTATCCATAGAAGACTGTTTTTCAGGTTCAAAACCAATCGTTTTGAATCCATCCAAAATATCGGAAATATCATCTACATAAAATCCACTTAGCAATAGGATGGTACCGGGTTTTGAATACAAGTCAATGTATAACGTACTACCGAGTAATATATTTTTGGTTATATTAGCTATTATCACATCAAATTGATCCCCTCGCTTCAACAAACCCGATGTTTCTACGGTAGGAATATCGCCCAAGGCAATTTCTAGGTTTGTGCAAGAATTTAAGGCCGCATTTTCGATTGAGTTATGATATGCCCATTCTTCATTATCATTGGCTTTGACGATGGATGCTCCTAACATAGATGCCATGATCGCAAGTATTCCAGTTCCAGATCCATAATCCCAAACCGTTTTGTTCTGAAAATTCAGAACCGACATTTGCTCCATCATCTGCTGTGTAGTGGCATGATGCCCTGTCCCAAAACTCATTTTTGGGTCTATAATGATCTCCTTGGCGGTATTCATCGGTGGATGAAATGTAGCTCGAACTCCCCAAGAATTATTCATGATACGAAGAGGTTGGAAGGATTTCTCAAATTTTTCATTCCAATTGATATCAGGTTCGTCTTCAATTGTGAATTGCAAGTCAGGTAGTGACTCTGTCAGACGAGATATCAACTCGTCTCTATCTTGACTTGCTGATAGATAAGAGACAATGATACTATCTTCTAATTGATTTACTGATTCAAATTCTGAAAAAAAATGGAGCAGACCTATCAGCTCTTCTTGGGCTTCTTCACCAATACAAGAGATGGTGAGTTTATAATATTTTGACATCAAGCAAAGGTAAATCAAAACAAACCTACATTCAATTGTGGTTTTGAACAGAACAGATTAGAGTTACAATTTATGATACAATTTTGCCCAGATTTGGCAATAAAAAAAGTCGAACTGAATTTTCTAAATCCAATTCGACTTTATAAAAAAACATAGAAAGAACTTAACCTAATTGGCTCAGCACTATCTGTTTGGGAATATCAATTAACTTGCAAACTGCTTTCGTATGATATTGAGCGCACCACCTTCTTTGAACCATTCAATTTGTTGAGCATTGTAGGTATGGTTTGCCAGTACGGTATCTGTTGAGCCATCTTTATGAGTTAAGACGAGTGTCAACGGCTTGTCAGGTGCGAATGATGTCAAGTCAATAATCAAAATCCTGTCATCTTCCTGAAATTTATCATAATC
>CANHJR010000227.1 GCA_947461165.1 Saprospirales bacterium
ACTAATTCTATTAAAAAATCGTTTGAAGAGGGTATTGAATCTAATTCGATAATCTTGTTGCAATAAAAATATATTTGTTAATTAGGCTTCATACAGTGAAAAAAAAATAAAAGATCCGCAAGCTGTTATAACAGAATTTCAAACAAGAGGAAGAGGTCAACGCAATAAGTTTTGGGAATCGAAACAAGGACAAAATATATTATGGACATCCTTTTGGCCAACAGATATCCCAATTGGCATACAAGGTCAAATTCTTATGAAAATTGCAGTTGCGGTTCAAAGCTTTTTAGACAAATTGTTTCAAGAAAACGAGGTTCAGAAACAAATTAAAATAAAATGGCCGAACGACCTATATGTAGATGATTCAAAAATAGGTGGCATGCTGATAGAAACCTCTATTCAAGGTGACAAGATAAGCCAATTGTTTCTTGGGATAGGACTAAATATACTTCAAACTGAATTTTCAAAAGATGTTCCGAACCCAAGCTCCTTAGCCATTATAAAGCCTTCTATTGACTGGGATAGATCAAAAATTATTGCAAATCTTGCCTCTACATTAGAGCAAATAGATTTTAACAACACCGGTGATGATTTAAAATCAAGATATGAGAAAAACATGTATGGTATTGGAAAAACAGTGTACCTAGAATCAAAAAGTTATAGGGTCGAAGGAATCTCTGAACTTGGATATTTAAGGTTGAAAAACGATTTGGAGGTCATTGAAGTCACAAGTAATAATCACTTAATTTGGTTCTAAAGTATCTTAACATGAATTTATCATTTTGAATGTATATTTGCATCAAAATCAACCCATAAACGAGTCAAAAATGAATTCAAAACTTCCGACAATAACCAAGTCATTAGCAATGTATGAGCGAGCGAAAAAGCTCATGCACCCAATAACACAGACCTTGGCGAAGGGACCAGGACAGTTTACGTTTGGCGTTTCTCCCATATATATAGAACGAGCTAAAGGATCAAAGATCTGGGATGTAGATGGTAACGAATATTTAGATTATTGTATGGGAATTGGACCTATATCTCTGGGATATGCCTATGACAAAGTCGATAATGCCATCAAAGAGCAATTGGAAAAAGGAATAACCTTTTCACTTATGCACCGACTTGAGCTGGAGGTTGCTGAAAAACTGCATGAAATCATACCAAATGCAGAAAGTATTCGGATTTCCAAACAAGGAGCTGATGTCTGTAGTGCAGCGGTTAGAATTGCCAGAGCATTTACCAAAAGATCGACGGTCGCTGTATGCGGTTATCACGGATGGCATGATTGGTATATCGGAACGACAACTCGAGATGCTGGTATCCCACAGCAAATCAAGGATCTAACGGTTTCTATCAAATATAATGATATTGAAAGTGTGAGAGCGGCCATGACGGCAGATCTAGCTTGCGTTATACTGGAGCCAATTGTTTTTGAAGAGCCGAAGCATAATTTTTTACAAGAACTTGCTGAAATTTGCAAGGCAAATGGTACCCTGCTCATATTTGATGAAATGTGGACCGGATTCCGTTTGGCACTTGGTGGGGCTCAGGAATATTTCAACGTAAAGCCTGATTTGGCAGTATATAGCAAGGCTTGCGCAAATGGAATGCCTGTTGCATTTTTGACTGGACGTGATGATGTCATGAGCCTATTTGAGACGGATGTATTCTATTTTACGACATTTGGCGGAGAAGCACTATCACTTGCGGCTACATTGGCAACTATTGATGAAATGCAATCGAAGAATGTACCCCAGTATCTAGCGACTCAAGGTCAGAAGATAAAAGATGGCTTTAATGCGCTCCTTGAAAAACATCAAATGCAAGACTACATTAGCATTGGAGGATATCCATGTCGCAGTATTGTCAACTTTTCAGAAAAGGCAGGCGATGGGTTGGTCTTGAAAACGTATTTGCAACAAGAAATGATCAAAAGGGGAATTCTTTGGTCAAGCTTTCACAACATGTGTTTTTCACATAGCGATGCGGATGTTCAATTCACCTTGGATGCCTATAATGATATCTTCCCTACTTTTAAAACCTTGATAGAATCAAAAATAGTAGAATCAGCGCTGCAAGGTGCTGTTTTAGAACCTGTTTTCAGAAAACTAAAGTTTTAATAATAATTTAATGACGACTGAAAAAATCATGAGAATCGCATTAGGGATCCTCATGCTTGGAATTATGATTTACATCTGCTAATTAACCAAGCTTTGGACTTCACTTCTAACGATTCCTGTAATTTTGGTAGTAGAAGGGTTTATCATTCCTTTTTGGAAAAGCTGAAAATAGTTTGATTTTAATGAAATTAGGAAATTATTTAATGCTTTTCGTTCTAATACTTGCTGTTTGCATGATGTGCTTTGCATATTATAAAGAGGGAATGCTTAAAAGTATGATCTTTTCATCAACTATTATTTTGATTGGGGAAATGTTACACAGAACGTATTCCAAGAAAAAATAATGGTACTAAGACTAGGACAAAAGGTCAGTATCGTCGACCAAGCGGAACGTGGAATTATAATAGAAATCAATGGACACCGAGCATTGGTGATGCACGAGGATGGATTTGATGAATGGTATCCGATTTATAAATTGGTTGGGCAGAATGAAATCAGTATAGAAGAACCATCTGAAGATAAACATCAAGACTCATACGTTGAAGTTAGGCAAGAACGAGTACACGAATTAGATTTACATATCGACAATTTAAAAATTGACTGGAAATCAATCCCTAAGAATAAAATACTTTCATTTCAAATTTCTAGCTTATATGATGAAATACAGTATGCTCGAAAAAATAAATATGATGCTTTGATTATCATTCACGGCAAGGGCACTGGTGTTCTCAAACAAGCTGTTCTAAATGTATTGTATCAAAAAGGTCTACATGAATACTCAACCATGACCGAAGGCAAATACAGAGATGCTGCATTACGTGTAAGGCTTTAGATCGCTTTCATTTTCTCATATACCAAGCTGGTGGGCAATCCCATGACATTGTAAAAACATCCGTTCAT
>CANHJR010000228.1 GCA_947461165.1 Saprospirales bacterium
GCCATTTTCCCAATATTGTTTAATGATATCATACATTCTTCCATCACATTCAAACTCCTGTTCAAAATCATGAAAAACTAAGGACTTCAGTTCTTGACTGCTAAATTCAAATTCAAGTTGATCTTTGGTCTGCCAATTTGATAGCAAATCCTTCTTTATCTCCATCTTTAATCGCCTGCTTTCGATTCGTTGTAAATAAAAAAACCCTATGGTTGGTCCAAGCAACGTCAAAAGGAACAAAAAAGGGAAAAATCGTTTCAAAAAATAATTTCTTATTCGCAAATATAAGTGAATTGGAATTGGTCTTTATTTATATTGAGTCGTTTGTGAACGAAACAGTTACAGCATTTTGTGAGTCATTTGTCCTTTCTATTGCATTTACTTATAATCATTTATCATCAATTCCATTCAAGCACTCATTTATATTCATTCATTTTTTGTTGGAGTATGTTTGATCTCGGGATTTGAAGCCTATATTACGTCACTATATGAATTTGTTATTGTCAACAATATATTTCCGGGGCTCTGATGTTGATTTTGACTTCAGTTATGGGAAGCTTATTCGCTGCATACGTTTCGTGAAACTGAAAAAAACAAATTTAGATTTACTTGCTTTTAGTCTAAGATCAGTTGTGCGAAATGATTTAACTTTGCAAAATTAGATCATTCAACAATCCATAAATCATGTCACAAGGTATTTATAAAGTCCCTCAAGCAAAAAACGAACCTGTACGATCATATGCAAAAAACAGTCCAGAAAGGATAGCGCTTTTGCAGGCTATCAAAGAATTAAAATCTCAATCTATAGATGTACCTATGATTATTGGAGGTAAGGAAATTCGCACCGAAAACAAAATCAGACTGGCACCACCTCATGAACACAAGCATACTCTTGGCCATGCCTCCAAAGGCAATGCTCAACACGTATCAGATGCTATAGATGCAGCGTTAAAAGCTAAAGATAAATGGGCCGCCATGCACTGGGAACAGCGAATGGCCATTTTTATGAAAGCAGGAGAGCTCCTTCGAACGAAATATAGAAATACGATCCTCGCGGCGACGATGTTGGCTCAGAGCAAGAATGTATTTCAAGCTGAAATTGATGCCGCTTGTGAATTGATCGATTTTCTTAACTTCAATGTGGAATTTGCGACTGAAATTTATAATGAGCAACCATATAGCCCTGAAGGCATGTGGAATCGCCTAGAATATCGTGCATTGGAAGGATTTGTTCTTGCAGTTACACCATTCAATTTCACAGCCATCGCTGGAAATCTTCCAATGAGTGCAGCCATGATGGGAAACACAGTGGTTTGGAAATGTGCCAATTCGCAGATCTACTCCGCTCACTTTTTGATGAAATTATTTATAGAAGCTGGAATTCCTGATGGAGTGATCAATCTTGTTTTTTCAGGGGGAAAAGAAGTGGGTGAAATTTGCTTCGCGCATGCTGACTTTGCTGGCGTTCATTTTACGGGATCTACTGGTGTCTTTCAGTCAATGTGGTCATCAATTGGCACCAATATTACAAAATACAAAACCTACCCTAGAATTGTAGGTGAAACAGGTGGTAAGGATTTTGTATTTGCGCATCCATCTAGTGATGTCCACGCATTTTCTACTGCTCTTATTCGGGGTGCATTCGAATACCAAGGTCAAAAGTGTAGTGCCGCATCAAGGGCTTATTGCCCCACATCACTTTGGGAAACGGTAAAATCAAATATAGCAAGAGATCTCGGAGAAATAAAAATGGGTACCGTAGAAGATACCTCCAATTTTGTCAATGCGGTCATCGACGAAACGTCATTCGATAACATTGTGAATTATATCGAAATGACAAAGAAATCATTCGATGCAGAGATCATCTTTGGCGGAGGTTATGACAAATCTGTAGGCTATTTTGTAGAACCTACGATCATCCTAGCCAAGACTCCTAAATTCACCACAATGTGTGAAGAAATATTTGGTCCAGTTTTGACAATATTTGTCTATGAGGATGCCAAATGGAGAGAAACACTTAAAATAGTAGATGAAACATCCCCATATGCATTGACTGGTGCTGTTTTTGCTCAATGCAGATATGCGATAGAGGACATGACGGAGATACTGAAAAATGCAGCTGGAAATTTTTACATCAATGACAAACCTACCGGAGCGGTTGTTGGTCAGCAACCATTTGGTGGCGCTAGAGCCAGCGGCACGAATGATAAAGCTGGATCCAAACTCAATCTTCTGCGATGGGTATCTGTCAGAACCATCAAGGAAACATTCAATCCTCCAGTGGATTATAAATATCCGTTTCTAGAAAACTAATTCGGAATCATATGACAATCTCACCCCACTCATTGAAAAATTATACAGTAATATGGACAAGAAAATAATCTGTTTTCTAGTTACAATCTGTTTTTCAAGCTTCACGCAAGCGCAAGTTAATTTCAATTTGGGTGAGGAATATCGGGCACTAGATTATTACCTGGATGGAATCAAAAATGAACAGGTTTATTCTTATGATTACAATGGGATACGCAACGTTTATATAAAAGGATTCATTACCAATATTAAAGACAGCGTTACTTGGTACAAAAGGGAAATTAAAATATACAAAACAGGCCAGAAACGTGAATTTATATGGATAGGCTTTAACTCAAACAAGACTCTTGCGGAAATAATTTTGTATAGTGATAAAGTCCACATGGCTGAAGTATTGGTTACTGATAAATTTGTAAATCGAATATACAAAAGGATTGCACCTGAGTATTTTACATAAAAAAATGATTTTATAAAAAACTAAAATGAAAAAATTACATATCATAGGGTTGGTTATTATTGCGGTGGCTATTGGTGTCATTCTGTTGCGAAGCAATGATTATTCGAGTTATGCAGACTTTGATAAAGCAAGAGAGCATAGTTCAAATGAGTATCACATTGTGGGCCGTCTCAATAAATCCAAAGAACAAATGTACAATCCGCAAATAGATGCCAATAAGTTTGAATTCTATA